>JAFOTA010000093.1 GCA_017421145.1 Treponema sp. | reverse complement strand
TCGGCTTCATCGACCATGCGTTTTGTCGCTATCTGGCGGGCTTCATTGAGCATTTCCGTGTAGTCTTTGATTTCGCCTCCGACAAGGGTTTTCATTGCGGCCATAAAATCACGACCAAAATTTTTTGACTGAACGATGGTTCCCTTCACTATACCCAGGACTTCAAAATCTTTTCCGGGAATTGAATCAATACTTACGAGCATCATACTCTTCACGTCATCAGGAGAATATTCCCTGTAATCATTCTGAGGATTCCGGTTCGGACATAAAAGTCCCTGGTCCTCATAAAAGCGGATATTCTTTTTTGTGATTCCGACCAATTCTTCAACCTGATAAATCTTCATAAAACCGCGCCCTGTTCCTCCAATTTTGATTTATGCCCCGAAACTTTTTTCCAAAACGAATGAGCTGCCAGCGCAAAAATAATCGCCCAGACCAAAAGCACCGCCTCGATTAAAAAAACATTTGCGTTCAAAATTCTAAGGGTTCCACCAAGTGGAAGGTCAAGCGAAAAAATTAATTTTTTTTAAATTTCCTAATCCCCAAAATATTCTGCATATTCACCGATTCGGTCGGCGAGAAACAGTGGCAGATTGATGAGCGTATACGGAGTGCCTTGGGATGTTTTCGTTTTTTCAACGGAGATATTTCCGCTGAAAAGCCGTACGGCAGTTTTTGTACCCGTAAGATTGATAAATGAATGTAACGAACGCAGGGTTCCAGCCTTGCCTGACTTCACTTCTACCGGAATGATTTTTCCATTGCGGATTAAAACAAAATCCAGTTCCGCGTTTGACCTGACTTCTTCCTTTACCCAGAAAAGAGGCCGGTTCAGTTCATAAAAACTGGAAGCAAGCAGCTCCTGCCCCACAATCTGCTCTGCTATCATGCCGTTGAACATGGAATCCAGCGGGGTTTCCGAAAGATACGTGCTTTGAATTTTTGCAGAGTAGTTTATAAGTCCTATATCCATAAACTGCAGGCGGGGTTTGCGTTTCAAATCAGGCTGCAACGGTATTTGTGTGCCTGTCGTCGGATAAAGCAGATATAAAAGCATCGCCCTTTGCAAGGTTCTTAACGCTTCTCCTGCATCACGGGAGCGGTATTGCGTGTTTGCGAATTTTTCAAAGGTAATCCGCTTGGATGCTTCCAAAGGACTTGATTCGATAAAATGCCGCAGAATCTGTTCTTCGCTTTTGTTTGACGCATATTTTGCAGAATCATCTATATATGAAGTGAAAAGATTGGCATACACACCCGAAACTTCAAGGATATTTTTGTTCTTTATGTAATTTGAAACCGCTTCAGGCATTCCTCCGACCAGCGTATAAGTTTTGAACAATTTAAAAAGCGTCGGAACAGCCCATTCTTTTACAGGTATCTCTTCCAAAAGCGACAAAGCCTGATTTTCTTCAGAAGCGTCCAGAAATTCACGGAAAGTCATCGGAAAAAGATACATGTATTCAACCCGACCGACCGGAAAACTGATTTTGTGTTTTTCCATCAGGATTTCCAACAGGGAGCCGGCACAAATGACGTATAGCTCAGGCATCTCCTCATAAAAATATCTAAGAAGGGCAACAGCATTCGCCGAGTTTTGAATTTCATCCAAAAACAGCAGGGTCTTTCCTTTGGGAGAAACATTCCGTTCAAGGCATATTTTCTGGAAAGTCAGTTTTGGGTTCAGGTCATCTGTGAAAAGGGCTTTTTCGGAACTTTTTTCAAGATTAAGGGAAATGAATGTGTCGAACGATTTTCCGAATTCTTTTATGACGGTCGTTTTCCCTACCTGCCTTGCACCGCGGATTACAAGGGGCTTATGAGATTCCGAATTCTTCCATTTTTCAAGACCGATTGAAATATTCCGCCTAAATGCCATAAAACCACCTTTGTAACAAAATCATGGCAATTTTATACAGATTTTGTAATGAAATCAAGGGATTTTATGACAGATTTTGTAACAAAATCATGGCAATTTCATACGGATTTTGTAATGAAATCGGGGCAATTTTTCAAATTACTTGTGAAAAAAGCTGCTTATATAATAGATGACTATTGCAAGCGAGACCATCAGTCTTAGGCCGCTTCCGGTCAAAAAGCCCAGAAACGAAAACCATGCAGATTTCAATGCAGTCTTGAAATTCTTGCGGTCGTGGATCAGCTCGCCTACCAATGCACCCAAAAACGGTCCCAGGAGAATGCCTATTATGTTTCCTGTGAACACTCCGAGCATTACTCCTACCATCGCACCTCTGGAGCCGGCTTTCGACCCTCCAGATTTTTTCGTGAAAAAGCCGGGGACAAAATTGTTCAGCACTTCCACAATGACGGTCAGCACGCCGAATATTATCAACGCGGGAATTGCAACGTTCGTCCATCTGACAAAATATCCGAGCATGAGAGCGCCCCAGCACAAAGGAGTGCCTGGCATACCGGGAACAATGCAGCCGATAATCCCGACGATAATCATGATTACGCCTACGACAATAAAAGCTATATCTTTTACATAAACCATGCTGATTATTATAAGTGAATGTATAAAAAAAAGGAACCTTCAAAAACTTACGTCTTCAAAGATTCCTTGGATTGGTCGGGCTAACCGAATTCGAATCGGTGACCTCTTGCCCCCCAGACAAGCACGCTAACCAGCTGCGCTATAGCCCGTAACATGCGCTTATAATATCACAAATTACAGGCTTAGGGAAGCATTCGGATTTGCATTTTTATGCCACGGAGATGTTGATCTTTTTTGCGGCTGCCTCAGCTTTGCGCGGGATTGAAACCGTCAGCACACCGTTTTTGAATGAAGCGGTAATTCCATCGGCATCAATATCCTGCGGGAGTGAAAAGCGGCGTTCAAAATCAGAGCTGCGTCTTTCGTGGATGAGCCATACAAATTCATCTTCCGGCTTTTTATTTCCGTTTTCCTTTTCTTCAACGGATGATATAGTAAGCACGTTCTCCTTCAAATCGATCTGAACGTCATTTTCTGAAAATCCAGGCAAGTCCATATCAAGGACATAGGCATTTTTGTTTTCCTTTACGTCCACTTTCGGGACATAATTTGCTGAAGTCTTGAATACAGGGAATCCTGCGCAACCGTCATTGAAAAGTGTGTCAAAAAGTGAAAGTTCGTTCATAATAAATACCTCCAAGATTGTTTTTTAAGGATTATTTCCTTTCACAAAGATATTTAGCAAAAAGCGTGCCAAGTTTTTTGCCGTCAACTGGGCCCCGCTCATGCGTTGCATTTACCAATAGATTTCATGCTTAAGCACTGAAATTTCAATCGATAAGGCAAAATTTTGGAACAAACGTGGCATTTTAACCCACCGGGCTGGGTAAATTTGACGCATTTTTTATAAAAGACAGATTGCTTATATGCTTTTTCTGCTCATAATTTATGGAAAAAAACAAACCCCGGCATAAAAAACACCGGGGCTTTCATTTATCAATCAATATAGGCCATCTCTAAAAACTCAATCAGATTCGGCTGCACCTGGAAGACCTATGTCCTTGCGGTAGAACATATCGTCGAATTTAATCGTGGCGATTGCCTTGTATGCTTTGTTCCACGCTTCATCAAAAGTTGCGCCGTAGCCTGAACATGCAAGAACGCGGCCTCCGCTTGTAACGAGCCTTGTGCTGTCCGGATTTTTATTCTGTGTGTCGCGCCTGTCCAAAATGGCTCCGGCAATGAACACCTTTGATCCTGTTGATATGAGTGAATTTTCGCTGCAAAAAATAGGAAGTCCCTTTTTATATCCCTGTGGATATCCGCCGCTGACTGCAACGGGAGAAACAACGTATCCTGGCCGCCAATTCATCTTGAAAGATTTCAGCTCTCCGTCGACGATTGCCTCGCACATGTGCTCAAAATCAAAATCCATGAGCGGAAGTACCGCCTGTGTTTCAGGATCGCCGAGACGCACGTTGTATTCAAGGCACTTAGGTCCGGATTCCGTAAGCATGATTCCGAAGAAAATAAATCCGCGGTAATCATATCCTTCAGAAATTATGCCTTTGAGGGTCGGCTCAAGGATGTCTCTGTTGAATTTTTCTTTGAGATCATCAGTAAAATCATCGACAGGAGAGATTGCACCCATTCCGCCTGTATTCGGCCCCTTTGCACCGTCAAGAAGACGCTTGTGATCACGTGCAGACACAAACGGAACTATGCATGCTTTTCCGTCCTTTGCAAAATCCGGGGTGGAAGAAACTGCCGCCAGAACGGAAATTTCAGTTCCTCGGAGATATTCTTCAATGACAAGCTTTGAACCTGCTGAACCGAGCGAATTGCCTTCCATCATTGAAACGACGGCTTCACGGGCTTCTTCAAGAGTCTTTGCAACTACTACGCCTTTTCCTGCTGCAAGTCCGTCTGCTTTTATTACGATAGGGGCACCTTCTTTTTCGATATATGCAAGCGCCTGGTCCTTATCCGTAAAAGTTTCGCTTTTTGCACATGCGACACCATATTTTTTCATGAAAGCTTTTGCCAAATCTTTACTGGCCTCAAGCTGTGCACCGGCTTTTTTAGGACCGACCGTCAAAATATCGGCAGCCCAGAATGAATCTGCAAGTCCGTCCGCAAGTGGATTTTCCGGCCCGATCACAGCAAGCGTACATCCTTCATGGCGGGCAATCTGCACATAGACATCGTTTCCGCGGAATCCTTCAAGATAACCGCAATCGCTTGGGTTAACGTTCCGGCACTTGGCTTCCTGAGCGGTACCACCGTTTCCCGGCACACAAATAACTTCTGAAACAGCCGCACTCTGGGCAAGTTTCCATGCAATGGCGTGTTCTCTTCCGCCGCTACCAACAACAATGACTTTCATAAGCACATTATGGATTTAAAAATCAGTTTTTTCAAGAGAAAAATTGACGGCTTCCAAAAAATCAAAACTACTGTTATAATAGAAAAGATTCTCCGAAACAGAGCGGTGAGTAAAAAATGTTGTACGTTAGAAACGCAGAAAAATGTCCAGAAAAACTCGTCAAAAACGGAAAGTGCGTTTTCGGTGGCTATGACGGTCATCCCGAACGGCTCG
Source organism: Treponema sp. (assembly GCA_017421145.1). The sequence goes on along the minus strand of JAFOTA010000093.1, from coordinate 11,678 downwards.
ACATCCGCGGTGTTTCAAGGGTTTATCTGGATCTGCCCATTCCGAAATTTTTAACCAACCTCCGCATAAACAGCCGGCTTACGTTTATTTTTTCGCTCGGTGAATACATAGGTTCTATCGATTTTTTTGACGCAAAGGTTTTCGGCTTGGTTCAGGCAGTTTTCTGGAACACGACCACAAAGCAGCGCTTTTCATACAGATCCGTCATGGGACCAAGAAAGAGGCTCGTTCCGCACAGCCTTATAAAAGCATCTACGTCAAGCTATAAAAAGTCACGGTACATAAGAATCAGCTGGGACAGAACCATGACAAAGCTTTCCGCAATCTTCAATCTAAAAGGATATTCTGTCATGCCTTCGGTTGAAGCTGCATTAAAAGCTGTCCTTCCTGAGCAGACGGACGAAGAGCTTACATTGGTTCTTCCTGCACCGACATTAAGGCGCGGATCAGCAAGATATTACACGCTTCTTCCGGTTCATGGGGCAATCAATCTGATAGAAGCAGACCGCACGAAAAAGCTCATGGACGATGCCGACGGACTTTCATTTTTGGACATAAACCGCACGTACATGAAATTCCTCAATTCAACTGAATTCCTTACGGGAATCGGATTTATAGGTGAAAAGCGGATTTCATTCAGGATTGAAGCAGGCTCCCAGGATGCAGTGGATCCGGACAGATATAATGGAAACGCTTTGTTCTACGACGGAAAAAAAACATTGCTTCCGCCTGTTGTTATTACGCATACCTATGGTATAATGAAGACTTGGAACATTCAGGATACCGAAAATATGATAGACCTGACTTTCACGCCGATATCGGACAACCGGAGTTTTGTAAACACAATTGTATTCAGCATGGATTATCACACGATCTACGGAACGTTCAGCGGAACTTTGATGACCGGCGAAGGTGAAAAAATCAATATAAGTGCTGTTCCAGGACTTACTAAAACGAACATGATACGTCTTTAAATGGACTGTTAGATAGGAGATTTAATATGGCTGATGAAACACCGAAAGGCTCAACAAGGGCTTTTGAACCCGGCACATTTGAAAGAACCAGAAAAAATTTGGGTCCTCTTGATGATACCGAAAGAATGGAAATGGCTCAAAAAATCGGAGGCGAAATACTGCCTGAAAAATCAGTGCCTGTCGATCCTTCCAAAATGCCCAAAAAACGTAATGCAACCGTCATTGCAAGGGCAACCGGACACACATCAGCAGACACATCGACAAGAAGCGGCTCTCTTTCAGCAACCTCAGGTGTCAGCTCACCAAAAAGAACCACGGTGGCAAGCGACATAATGAAAAAAACGGACAGCGATCTTCCGCCGACCACTTCAAGAGACCTGAAGCTGATGAACAAGCTTATGATGGACGAAGAATACCAGATAAAAAGCGACAGGGGATTCCTCAATTTCTTCTATAATCTTTCATCCAAAAACAAAGAAAGGCTTTCAAAGGATTACGGAAGCTTCAAGGTAAAAAAGCAGGTTGAGCATCTCCAGATTTTCATCACTACGATAAAGACTTTCATCCAGCTTTCACCGGACACATACAAGGCAAACATCGCGACCGAATCAGATTTGAAATTCAAATTCCTACGAACCGTCGGTAAGTGGAACCTGAAGACAATCCGTCCGTTGGCTGCAGAGCTTGAAGAAATGTCCGAAGTCCTGACCGTCCCGATGATGATTCCTTATGTAAAGGCAATGTATCATGAAATCATCACGGTCTACTACATCGGTGAACAGCAGATTCCGGCTCTCATAAAAGAGATTTTCGCAGATTTGAGCAAGTTCCCTGATCTGGACAAAAATTACCTTCAGTCACTTGCAAAAGAGGGAATCACCGAATGGCTTTATGTCCACAGCCAGATTCTTAAAGGACTCTATCCGCTTTTGATGCGCATGTGCAGCCAGGTATATGTAGAATTCCCGGAATTCTTCACAAAGCAGATTGCACAGATTCTCCAGTTCGTCGGCCTTTCAAAATTCGACCTTCTTTTACCGGAAAAGAAAAAGAAATCGGATGAGGAAATCAAGCGCGAAGAAGAGGAAGCACGCAAAAAGGCAGAGGAAAAACGCCATGTACCAGGCAAAAAAGATGAGCTTGTAAACATGGGTCTCAAACTCCTTGAGCAGCTTTTCCCGGATGCAGGATTCAGCCGCCTTGACAGCCACCCGGACATGTTCCCTTATTTCCAGCCGATCTACAAATTCAACGACGGATTCAACATGCTCAACCCGGAAAACGGTCTTCAGGTAACTATAGTCCTCGTGAAAATCCTCGATGATTTGTTCCACGGATGCAGAAACGTAAACTTCAATGTAAAGGCAGATGAAAAGCTTGGCCTCATGGACGACAATCTGAGCGACGTAATGGCAGACTGGGGTTCATATATCGATGATTTGTTCTATAAGAAACTGGGCGACTACATCAGGAACTTCATGAACTCTTTCTATTCACAGAGCGACTATCCGACCACAAACTACGGAAAGGAAAACATCAACAACATACTTTGGCGCGAAAAGCTTTATTTCCTGCCGAACCTGAAATTCTCCGCACCAACGCTCAACAAGCCTCGCAACGACAGCAAGTACAAACCGCTCTATGCCCGCACGGATTATATAAGGACGGTTTTCACGGTCATTGGCCGCCGCATCGACGAAAACTCAGCAGCCAAAAAACCTGTTCTGGGAGTTCTGAACCCATGGGACCGCTACGAATTCGACATTCCGAACATCGTTTCAAAGCGTCTTGACGTTCTGCTCGGAGCCAAAAAAGATGATGCGCACACGGCAGCCACAAATGCAAACCTCATAAAGTATACGCTTTGTATTTCAGCAGTCCTTGACTGGTGGATCAACAATGTTTCAAGCCCTGCATATACGACGAACGCCATGGATTTCTACCGCGTAAGTCCAGAGGGCGGACCGGAATTTTCAGCGGAGCTTCGTGAAGACCAGAACCAGCTTTTCGTTGACGCAATCAAAAAAGCTGTTGCCGCAAAAAAATAAATTTCAGGGAGACACAAAAAAAGCATGAATCACGGTGGCCGGACAAATCCAAACTGCCGTAACTCATGCTTCATCATTAAACCAACGGGTTCTTAATCATTCGCCTGAATAATCGCCGTCATCGTCAGTATCTGAAGAAGGCGGCGTTTCCATTTTATTTTCTCCGTCAGAATCTTCTTTTATTTCCACTTCTATTTTTTCATCGGAAACATCGCTTATGGCATCGGGCTTCAGTTCCTGGGTACGGTTGCGCCATGTGTAGATACAACCGAAAACGCCGCCTACAGCAACGACAATGCCTGCCACGCGGAGTATTGTTTTTACGCCTATTGCCGCCAAAAGGAAAAGGAGTATTGCAATCAAAAGATAGACGACTATTGCAGAGCTTAAGGTTTTTGTAGGCTGCTCGGCATCTCTCAGGCGACGTATCATAATCACACCGACTATAGCTGAGAACAAGAAATACACGCCCAAAACATAGAGCAGGATATGAACCACGGTTTCTGCTGTCTTGAAAAAAGCCATTGGAAGCGCAACGGCAAGAAGACCGACCAAAATGCTCACAAGGCTGCGAATCAAAAGAGTGCGGTGAAAAACCTTGTCATCTGCTATGACCTTGCGGAATCTGATCAGATCGAACACGCCTTTGACAATCGATACTGCACCCAAAGCAATCACGACGATTTTTATGCTGAAATTCGTAAATATGGCACAAAACGCCCCGAACGATGCAGCCAGAACACAAAATATAAAACTGGACATTTTTTCCTCCAATATCAAAAACCGGTAAAAACTACGGTTCATAATCTGAAAATTATTATACCACACGACCGGGCTTGACGAAAGAGGGATTGTAAAAAGAAAAGCTCTTAAAAAAATCGGGATGGCAATATACCACCCCGAAAAAATTAAAAACTACGGACTTACTTTGAAGTCATGGTATACACGCCGTCCCAGACTTTCGGCATTCCGTTTTGGACGAAGAACATACATCTCTGCATGAATACTTCGGACGATTTGTCATCCGGGTAGCATTCGAGCGCCTGTTTGAAAAGCCTGTATGCCTTCTTCAAATCTTCCGGATCCTTCGGTTGGTCAGGGGTGTCCATGCCTTTGAGGTACAGTTCTATTCCACGGTTGAAAATCTCGGCGGCCTCAATCTGTTTTGCCGGCAGTTCCGATCTTAGTCCAAGGATGTTGTGAATCTGCACCGGCTGTACGACGTTTACGACCTGTACGCAATCAAAGCGGCGGGCAATCAGCTCGTCATTGTGCGGACGTGCGTTGGCGGCTTTCCAAGTGCTGTCCGAACACATGATCCATGAGTTGTAGGCTTTGTTGGTTCCTTCAAGACGGGAGGCAAGGTTTACGTTGTTTCCCATGACAGTGTAGTTCATTTTTCTTGTAGTACCCATGTTTCCTACGACCATGTCACCGGAGTTGATTCCGACGCGTGAGTTCAAAAGGAATGGTTTTCCTGTCTTCGGATTGATCGGAAGCTCTTCAAGATGCTCCTGATTATAGCGTGCTTCTGCCTGCAGCATCCTGATTCCGGCCACACATGCGTTCCATGCATTGTCTTCATCATCGATAGGCGCACCGAAGAACGAAACGATTTCATCACCGACGTATTTATCGATCGTTCCGTGTTCCTTCATGATTGCATCGCTCAATGCACCAAGATAGTCGTTCAGGTATGCAACAAGATGTTCAGCTCCGCTTGCCGAACCCTTCATGCCGACTTCCTCATCGGTCAAAGGTTTTTCACCGGGGAACTTTCCTGCTTTGACATCCTCGTTGTGCTGGATTGCATTTTTGATTGCAACATTGTTGACGGTCTCGGTAAATCCGGAGAATGTCTTTACGTCGCTGAACAATGCAGTGATGTTTTTGCTGTCACCACCGACAGTGGCTGATTCAGGATGCTTTACGAGCTGTGAAACAATCTCAGGTGCAACGTAGGCTCCAAATTTTTCCTGGATGAATTTCTTTTCCTTTGACGTGCTGATAAGGCTTATGACCGTAATCGTTACGAAGGTGATGATCATCGAAATCATCGGGACGATTCCGCAGAAGTATTTTCTTGTTGCAAGGAACACAGCAAGCAAAAGTGCCGTTACGATGAACACCATCAAAACACCGACAATCATCTTTCTGATCGGAGTCTTGACCTTGAAACAAATCAATACGTAAATCAAGTTGGCGGCCAAAGCAATAAAAATGCCATAGAACCACGGGCTGTCATCGATGAAATCCATGGAGAGAAGCTGGTTTGCCATGGAAGCATGTGAACCGACGTTGGCATAGTTTCCGTCATAGGCAATGACACCGTAATCCGTGGTACTCGTAGCATTCGTTCCGACGATGCACAAAGAACCGCGCAGACGCTTTTCAAGTTTTTCGCTCTGCTTTTTTATGTCCTGGAAAATCTCCGTGGTCAGGCGGAAAACAGTCATTACGTCGCTCATAACGTCAGAGTCGCCGTCTGCATATTCCAAGAGCTTCTTTTCATAATCTCCGGTAAGCCATTTTTCTACGGAAGCATAAAACTCATCATGATAAGTTTTGAAATCTTCAAAAGTGTATTCTGTTTCTTCACCGGAAGAAAGCTCGTCACGGATATATTCAACGGCATTGTATGCATCAACCGGATTGGTTCCGTCAACGTCTTCATCCCAGATTATTACAGGCTCTCCGTCTGATTCAAAGCCGAAATAGCTTCTTTCTTTCATGATCCTGAGATTCTGCACAAGATTTTTTTCAAGAAGGCTAAGCCTGTAGACGCTCCAGCCCGAAAGACGTGAATCATATTCAAGATATGTTTTTTTCGGGAAGCGGATGAGGACAGAACCATCTTCACAGCGCGGAATCACAACGTCTTTTTTTACGCCCGGTGAAACTTCCGCATCCTTAAGCACAATCTTTTTGTTGGAGATAATCACCTGAGGATTTCCGAAATGCTTCAGGACAGGCTGGAAAATCAACTGCGCAAAATATTTTCCCTGATATTTTTTCAAAAGATACAGGCGGCGGCGGTAACCGTCACTATCCGGCTCTGCATTTACGAATCCTGCTTCACCAGCAGCATACATCAAGACATCAAGTGCAGGGCGAACGGTATCAACGTCGGGGGTAAGCGTGTCTCCGTCTGAAACGACATTCTCCATGGCAAGATTGTTCATGAGAAAATCGCGGTCAACATCGTTCATGTCTATGTCGGCATCCATCCAGAGCGTAAGGTATGAGTCGCCGAAAAAGCGGAGTGCTTCACTAAGCTCAGTGTCATAATCTTTGCTGGCGGTTGCGATTGAAACCTGGATGTTGTTCCTTGAGCTTTCGCTTGCATCGATAAACGCACGGGCAAGTTCGTTCGCATCATCTTCAGAAATATCTTCTGACACAAGTCCGCCCATTACTTCAACGGATGTTTCGTAAAGATTGTCGAATTCCGTATCGACATAGCGCGGAAGATCATCTTCGATATATGACTGATCAACATGGAAAGGGCTTTTATCAACAAAGCTCAAGTCGGAAATGAACGCTTCAGGCTCAAACCATTTCATTGTGTTGAGCATATCCGCATATACGTTGCGTGTAAGCGGCCATGTTCCAATGTTGTTGATCAGCGGGTCATCTATTTCCAAAAGAACGACATTGTCATTTTCCTTTGGATCCGGGAGGAACCTTATGAACAGGTCGTTGAGCTTGTTGTCCAATGCCGTAAACGACAACGGTACACAAAGCGCGACCACGACAAAGGGGATTAGAATATAATAGAATTTCTTTATTTTTTTAGTGACTGATTTCATTTTTCTTTTTCTGCGGCATAAAAAATATTGCCTGTCAAAAACAAAAAAATCCCACGGCACAAAAAAGTACCGCAGGAATTTTACTGACCTTTAGCGGTTGGAATTATTACTCTTCCCAGCCAAGGTCTTCTTTTGCATCAGAAGCACGTGAAGAAGCTGTGCTTACTGATTTTCCGGTTCCACCATCACCCTTTACAGATCCGGCAGCATTTCCGCCTTTCTTGATTCCTCCGGCAGCAACTTTTGCAGAAGCAACCTTGTCAAGGGCACCCTTTGCAGAAGCGTTTACAGTGTACTCCTGTCCGTCCATTTCAAGAACGAGCTTTGAGTTAAGGCCCACGTCAACAACTGCTGAAGAAGAAAGTACCTGGCCTACAGTAACGGCCTTTTTGACTCCCGGCTTCTCTTCGTATTTTACAGTTCCTTTTACTGACTTTACGACAAAAGAGCCCTGAGCGAATACGGCTGCAGAAACAAGAGCTGTCACTACCAATGCAATAATTTTCTTTACGTTCATACTGAACCTCCTAATAAACTGATTCGTTAATAATGCAGCAGGCTTACTGATTGCCTTGAAACTGCATTTTCCACTTACTTTTTATAAACTTCGCCACATTTTTGCAAGTACAAAAACGCTTATTTGCGCATTTTTTTCTGAAAAATCAGTGCCGAAATTCCAAGGACTGCTGACAAAGCTGCAAGCAATGCCGGATTGAACGGTTTGTTGTCTTTTTCCGCATCATCCGTGTCAGCGACCAATTCTCTCACCTCCTCTCCTTTAACAGATTTTTCCAAAACGCTTTCACTTGCAAACGCAAGCCGTTCATTTTCAACCGTACCATCCGACGGATGCCATGAATTGTCGCCCAGGAGAGGCTTTTCCGCAGATTTTTCAGTCACTGCTTCATGAACAGAACCATCAGAAACCACAGAAGTTACATTTCCAAGGCTGACTTTTCTTTCTTCCGCTTCATTAAAGCCTGTCATCTGCTTTCCGATTGCAAATGATTCAGGACTTGCGAATTTTGATTCAGAAACTTCAGATGCCGTGCTTACGGACGGAACACCCGCAAAATACTGCACGATGTTCTGTGACGCACTTGGTTTTGCGCTATCCGCACCTGTATCGGCAGCTATGTCATCCAGTGTCATGCCGTGAAGCCACAGCAAACCGGACACTCCGCTGGAAGATGTCATAATAGTAGCTGGCATATCATCGAAGTATGTATTTACGACTAACCCTGTCGTTGCTGGAGCCTCTCCTGAAACTGTATCTGTAACAGTTATTGACAGAGTATCAGAACTCGTTTTCCAACACGATGAGTTTATAGTAGTCGGAGTAGAGCCCAAAGTCACCGTTACACTTTTGACCGCCACACCAGGGGTTGCTGAAGGGAAATGAATTGTGTAAGTACGGCTATGCCCTGCTATGCCGCCACCAGCATCGCTAGGTTTATACGTGGTAGAAATAGCACCTTCAGTATATGTACAGGAACCCGTAGGCTTTGTATAACCAGCCCAGTTGGTCTTGGATTCAACCGCAGGGAGGGCATATTCACAAGTCCTTCCGAATCCGCCGGTTTCAATAACATAATACTTCGAGTCGCTGGTAGTAAGGTCGGTTATGTCGAATGCAGCAACAGATGATGAAGCAGTTCTGCTTCCGACCTTGTATGTATACGCCGTTGTTCCCACAGTCGCCGCCAACGGATCAAAAGTGACAGCCGGAGTGATTTCAATCTCATCATCCGCAAAGTATGTGACACCTTCTTTGTCACACTGATGTATCGTAGTTACGCCTGATTTCTGGCCTACCGTAAATGTCACACTTGGAGCAGGAACCTTGACGAAGGTCAATGTAAGCCCTTCCGATACCTGACCAAACTTATCAACTGCAACGAAGGTTTTGGTTATTTCGCTGTCCGAAGGCTCAATTGAGAAGATTCCATTTGCCACATAGTTTGTGCCTTCCCTGTATTCCTGTATTTCACCGCCGGTTCCAGCCGTGGATGCAAGAGATACATTAATAGAAGTCAAATCATGGCGGTAATAGTATTTGCCGTCAACAAGCTTGACATAAGTTGCACTGGAAGCTTCACCCAATGTGCCGGTTATGGTTGTTGCATCCGGTTTTGAAGGAGCCGCTACGCTCACAAATTCCAAGGTAAGCGCATCCGATTCATTATTCAGATTGTCGTATGCATGATAAGTTATCGTCTGACCACTTGTCGGCGTTACGGTAAACACTCCGTCAGTAGGTGATGCAGTTCCGTTTCCGTAATTTTTGATACCAGAACCAGAATCACTTGACGAAAGGGTAATCTCCACGCTGGTCACATTGGAACCATAGTACACTTTTGTTCCATCCACTTTCACATAAGATGCAGCATAGTCAGATTCAGCGGTTTTTCCTCTTGCAGATGCATCCGGTTTTGTAGGAGCAGTATTGTCACAGCACCAAACATTTACGCCGTCTGCCGCATTTATATTTGCAGAACCGCTCTGACCCAATTCGTCTTTGACCACATATACCAGAGCCGTCGCAGTTGAATAATTACCGAGGGTAAAGCTTCCGCTTGAAAGTGCTGTTTCTGAAGCACCTTCTCTTCTATGATAGGTATATGTTATGCCAGTAGTCGTACCGCTCACTGCCGGGGTTACGGTAATTGATCCAGAACGATAGTATGCCGTTCCGCTTGTAACATACGGATCTACATAGCCTGCACCTGTAGTTGTAGACACCGTTACAACCGGAGCTGCAACAGGAATAAGAGTAAGCGTATGTGCAGTAGATTTGTTTCCTACGGCATCCCATGCGTATATTTCAGCCGTCGTCGTTCCAGTGCCGGAAACCTCTATGCTGAACGCACCTGTATCCTGTTTTGTTCCGCTTGCACCGTTACTGTAGCTGGCAACATCACCGGTAGAAGAAGCAGTAAACGTTATGGCCGTAGCATCAGCTCTATAGTAGACCGTATCACCATCGACTTTTACGTTGGATGCAGATGAGGTTTCACCGACGGTTCCTTTTATTATGCCGCTTATGCTTGGAGTACCAGGAGGCGTGTCATCGAAGCACCACTTGTCTTTTCCATCCACTTTCAACGTTATGTAGCTGCCATCGTAATATTCGCTCGCTGAATAATTTTTAGTTCCATATCTATATTCAATATAGAGGTATATTGTTTTGGCCGCGGTTATTCCGTGCGGAATATTTATTGTTGCATCAGAAGAAGTTGCAGAGGCACAAATTTCGCCGTTCTTGGATGTTGTCGTTCCTATCTGCCAATATGTTACATTGGCAATTCCAGTCCAGCCAAGGGAAACCTCAATATCCGAATTGAAATAGTTGGTATCGCCAATTGTCACATAATGCCCTGTAACGGTCGGATTCAGTCTTGCAAATGCGACTTTCTTATAAGAGACCTTAAGGCCTGTGCTTATGTTTCCGGCATAGTCAACCGCATAGATGGTTATATCTCCGCTTGCATTTTTAGGAACGGAAACCGTAAATTCACCGTCCGTTTTTCTCTTCGTTGAATCGGCATCAGTAGAATCGGTCGTATAATACTTTACGTCCGTTGACGTAGAGCTTGCGTTGATTGTAACCGTCGGACTGTATTCTTCCTGATACTGGAGCGTTGACGTTGTTTCATCATAATAATGGGGAACCGTTGCCGTAGCAGTTGCCGTCGGTTTTGCAGGAGCAACGTTGTCATAAAGCCATGTACTCTTGGTGCTGTCGAGTCCTGGGCCAATCTTGCTTCCTGCGGTATGCGGATATTCAAAATAGCCTGACGCAGATCGTCCGGCGGTATCCTTTACCCAGATTCTAAGCAAGGTGGCGCTTGTGATTCCTGAAATATTCTTTATGCTGACTTCACCGGTAAGCGATGTGGACGACACTCCCTCGCCGTCGGCAGCTCCTATTCCCCATGAGTCGAGCGTGCCGAAGAACACAGGATCCTTAAGCTTGACCGTTACATCGGAACTAAACCAGTTGGTACCGCTGTTGACGTTTATGCTCTTGCCTGTCGGAACAACAATCTCGTAGTCGCTGCTGATTGAACTTGTTGTCTCTTCCCATGTGATTTCCAAAGGATTTTCGCTCACGTTTCCGGCATAGTCCACGGTGTACAGATTGATTGTACTGCCGTCCATAAGGCTGCTGTATGTGAACGGACTTCCGGCAGCATAAAGACTTGATCCAGCCGGGGATACGCTGAATCCTGCAATATAGTTTGCAGTGGAGTCCTTCTGTGGGTAAACAAAAAGACAGTTGTCGCTTCTAATACTTCCAGTCAAGTAAATGATACGTGCCTCGTGGGTTGCTTCATTATTAAAGACAAACTTAGCGTTAGTTGATGCGCCAGCACTTGATTCACTTCCACCTTCTTTGAGCGTCACTCCGGTCGGGGCGGCAGGTTTTGTGTCCAGGCTGCGCCACTTGTTAAGTCCGTCGTAGGTCAGTTCAATGAGTGTTTCGGAATGAAGCTTGTCATACAAGTGCAGGTAGAGTGCTTCGCCATCTGATGTCGGCAGATCCACGATGATTGAGTCTGTAAGATTCTGCATGCTTTCAGTAGGCTCTGTGTGCTCGGAATGGTCGATGCAATACTTGTACAGACCAATGTCATCCGCTATGCCTGTGACAGTCACGGTTGCCTTGTTAGTTCCCTGGGTTGTGTAGTACAGGGTGTCGCCGTACTTTTTGATTGTTCCGCTGAACGAAGGATCATTATGGCTTGGACCGGATGCGTCACTCTTATAGTAGACGTAGAACTTAGCCCAGTTTCCAACATTGTCGTAAGCGTGGATTTCCAGACCTGTACTATTCTGAGTGGTCG
>JAFOTA010000092.1 GCA_017421145.1 Treponema sp. | reverse complement strand
GGTGACATAATCAGCAGCGTGAGGATCATGTCGATCTATTCAAAGGAGCGGCCGTATAAACTTGGCTTCTGCGTTTCGGGTCTGGTTTTCCTCCTTATGCTTTTTGTTCCGAACGTCATCTGGGCAAAAAAGAAAAAGCCTGAAGCTTATGATGCGGCATCAAAAAAAGAAAACAAAATTCTTCTGGTGCTTGAACGCATAGGTGAAGCCGGTGTTTCATGCGTCCTTTTGATTTTCACTGATTTCAATCCGTGCATAAAAAGCGTTCCCGGGGGATTTGTTTTCGACATTCGGATAATATTCTGGGTTCTTTCGTTCGTGCTGATGATTCTATATGAGCTGTACTGGATAAAATATTTCAGAAGCCCAGGAACCATGGCAGATTTCTATTCATCGTTTGCAGGATTCCCGGTTGCCGGTGCGAGCCTTCCTGTAATTTCAGCGCTGATTTTGGGAATCTATTCCGGAAACCTCATCATGATTTTTCTTTCGATAATCCTCGGTATAGGGCATATCGGAATTCACCTGGGACACAGAGCCAATTGCCGCTGAGATTTACATACAACGGCCGGGGATTGCCTGTTCATGCGTTTACGGAAATCTTTTCACTAAGCTCCTGGACTTTTTCCAACGGAAGTCCTGTCGCATGGGATATCTGTTCCGGTGAAAGAATGTTCATCCTCAAAAGGTTCTCGGCGGCTTCGATTGCCTTGTCAAAAACTCCGTCCTCATATCCGTCTTCACGGCATACCCGCTTGAATTCTTCCATGTCAAATTCCGTAAGGCTCATTCCTATCACCTCCGCCCTTTGTTTTTTGAAAAATCCGTCCAAAAGCTTTTCCCGGATTGCCCAGTCTACGGCTTCTTCCACCGACTCCTTTTTGCCGATGCCTGATTTCCGGTTTTCCTTCACACGGTAAACATAGCTTATATAATCATACAACGGCCGGCAATTTTTTTGAAGTGGAAAACTGCATTTCGGGTTTATGTTGATTATTTCCGCAGTCCATTCAAAATCTCCAGACCTGTCTTCCCGGATGAAAGCATCCGAAAGTTTCATTGACCGGCTGCTTGGTTCGGTTTCGCTTCCGTTGTAGAATACTATGAACTTTGGAGTGGGAATTTTCACTATCTTTGAACTCAAAATGCTTTTCTTGTTCTCCGTCAGGTAAATCTGGTAGAGCTGGGAAAAATACATGAGTCCACGCAAAGGCATATTCGGGTTGTATGAACTCTGCTGCTCCCACAAAACCATCTGTTCGTCTATCAGAAAAGAGATGTCGTTTCTCATTGTTATATAAATCACGTTTTCGATCGTGTTCAAATGAAGCGCGTCGGGGTCGGTGTAGCTTGTTCCGTTCAAAGCGTTGTACAGGCTGAGCCGCCACTTTTTGCTTTCTTCTGTGTCCCGTCCGAAAATTGCCTTGAACAATCTGTCCTTGTATTCTCGGTGGGGCAGAGGAGGCTGATTTTTCATTTCCATGTCCATATATGTTTATATGCAATGAAAATCAGGATTGTAATCAAAAGTGCAAAAAAATTCCGATACTATCATTTCCATAATATTATCTATTTTTTTGTAATGTAGTTTATGTATTGAGTTTTGATACTTAAATCGGTATACTATAAAACTGCAGATCAGCTGAATAATATTTTAGGAGAAAACAATGTCTGACGAAGTTAGGGTTAGATATGCACCGTCACCAACGGGGCTTCAGCATATCGGAGGAGTGCGTACCGCGCTTTTCAATTATCTTTTTGCGCGTTCTAAGGGCGGAAAATTCATCCTGCGCCTTGAAGATACTGACCGCACGCGCTACGATGAAAAATATGTGCAGAATCTTTATGACACGATGTCATGGCTTGGAATCGACTGGGATGAAGGCGGCGAAAAAGGCGGCGAATATGGTCCCTACGTCCAGAGCGAAAGATTCGACCTCTACAAAAAATATGCGCAGGAGCTGATTGACAAGGGCGAGGCCTACTACTGTTTCTGTGATTCAGAACGTCTTGAAAGAATCAGAAAAATCCAGACCGAAAACAAGATGCCCCCGGGATACGACCGCCACTGCCGTCTTTTGACAGAGGATGAGGTCAAGGCAAAACTTGAGTCCGGCTGTCCTTATGTAATCCGCCTTAAGGTTCCGCTTGAGGGAGAGACGAAATTCCACGACCATCTTTTGGGTGACATCATCTGGAAGTGCGAGGACATTTCCCCGGATCCGATTCTCTTGAAGTCAGACGGATTCCCGACATATCACCTTGCGAACATCGTGGACGACCACCTGATGAAAATCACCCACGTCATGCGCGCACAGGAATGGATTCCTTCAACTCCTCTCCACGTGCAGATGTACAGAAGTTTCGGATGGGAGCACCCTGAGTTCTGCCATCTTCCGATGGTCAACGGTTCGGACGGAAAAAAACTTTCAAAGCGCCACGGATCCACATCGCTCAATGAATTCCGCGCCAGGGGATATCTTCCTCAGGCCATCGTAAACTATGTTGCTCTTCTTGGATGCAGCTACGAAGACGGAAAGGACATGTACACCCTTGACGAACTTGCGGCGAATTTCAAGCTTGAACACTTGAACAAGGCTCCTGCAGTTTTCGACTACAAGAAGCTTGAGTGGTACAACGGCCAGTACATCCGCTCGCTCAGTGACGAAG
>JAFOTA010000091.1 GCA_017421145.1 Treponema sp. | reverse complement strand
GGTAGAAGAGCTGCAAGAATTGCTGACGGTATTATTGCAATGTCGGTTCCGGTTTTCACTTTTGAATCAAGGAAAAAACGGGCGATGCTGATTACGGTCAAAACAGCCGCTACGCCCGCAACGCTTATTCCGGCCCAGTGACAGCGCATCCAGCTTCCGTCTTCTTTTGGACCGCACGGCTTGAAGATGAAAAGTATCCCCACGAAAAGAAATGCGCTTAAAACCGCAAGTACGACGTCAAATGCTGAAATCTTTTTTTTCATATTTTTTACTCCTGGTTTATTGATTACGAAAATGGAGTATATACCTAGTTACTAACTAGGTCAATAGGTTTTTAGAATTATTATTCCGGGAAAAGTTGTCTTCAAAAAAAATGCGGATCAATACATTGCTGTATCAATCCGCATCCGTAGTGACCACCTTTATAAAACAGTCAGTTATTTTGCAATTCCTGCATATTCAAGCGCACTGTCGGCTGAAATCTTTCCGAAAATACAGATGTCTGCCACTGCATTTCCACCAAGCCTGTTTGCACCATGAACGCCGCCCGTAACTTCTCCTGCTGCAAAGAGACCAGGAACGACGGACCCCTTGTTGTCGATGACCTGTGCTTTCGTGTTGATTTTTATACCGCCCATAGTGTGGTGCACTGCCGGCTCAACTTCGATTGCATAGAAAGGTGCCTGTTCCAAAGAACGCTCCATGCTTTCCGGGTTGCGGTGGAAGTCTTTGTCGTCTTTTGCGCTCACAAATCCGTTGTACTCAGAAATGGTCTTGACGAACTGCTCTGCTTCTGCTCCTGTTATGCCGAGCTTGTCAGCAAGTTCAGGAAGAGTGTCGGCCTTGGTCACAAGATTCTGCTTTTCATAACCGCCGATTGCGCTCAATGAATCCCTTACGCTCTGATCGAAGACAAGGAATGTCGTTGCGCCCGGTTCTGCAAGGATTGCGGCAGAAACAACGTCGCGCGTTTCCATTTCATTTATGAAACGTTTTCCAGTCCTGCTCACGAGGATTGCTCCGTTACCGCGTACAGCCTCAGTAATCATTATTCCTGTTCCCGGAACGACGGTAGGGTGGGTCTGAATCTGCTCCATCTGAACCAATGCTGCATCGAATTTTTCAACGAGACCGAATGCATCACCAGTGGCTCCTTTGTGGTTCGTCGTTGCAAATCCTGCAAGACCAGGCTGATACTTGGTCACCATTTCCTGATTTGCAGAAAAACCACCGGTCGCAACTATCACTGCCTTTGCGCGGATCTCGTATATTTTTCCCTCATATTCAACTTTAACTCCGCAAGCCTTTCCGTCATCACCCTTGAGGATGTCAACGACCTTGTTGTTCGTGCGGATTTCAGCACCCTGTTTCAAAGCCGCTTCATAAAGATGAGGGACAAGATGCGCACCGATTGCGGAACCGCCCTGAGGTCTGTGGATTCTTTTGTTCGTTGCACCGCCGAAAATTCCGACGTCGCTCAAATCTGCACCGACAAGATCAGATTCAAGCCAGTCTACCATGGCCGCTGAATTGTCAACGAGAGTCCTTACCAAATCCGGGTCGTTCAAGTATTTTCCGCCTTTCATCGTATCTTCGTAGAAAACGTCAGGTGAATCAGTTATACCGAGCCTTTCCTGCTCTTTTGTATAAGAAGCGTTTATTCCGCCTGTTGAAGAATTCGTGTTTCCTCCGACGATTCCCATTTTTTCAAGGACGATTACCTTTGCTTTTTTGCTCGCCGCTTCGGTTGCCGCCGTAAGTCCTGCACCACCTGCACCGATGATGACAATGTCGCATTCCGTATTTTCATAACCGGTTTTCTCGACTGCTTCTCCCCTTGCATTTTTAAGGGCATCCTCAAGAGCCTGGATCATACCGTTTACGGTGATTGTCGCTCCGCTGACTGCATCTATGCCTTTTGTCTTTCCACCATAGCGGATGAATTTGTCAAGTATGGGCTGCTCCACAGGCTTTCCGATATCTTCGGTTTCCTGTTCGCTTATAATTGCCGCTGATTTGACGGCTCCGTTTTTGACGGTGATAGAAACTTCGATTGGGCCGTTTCTGCCTTCACCCTTACCGGTGAAAGTTCCGTCATTGAGCTTCGATTTATTTCCGCATGAAAAAAACGAAAATAAAACCAAAGGCGCAAGTAATGCCAAAATGATTTTTTTTGCTTTCATAACATCTCCAATTCTTGTCGGACAGAACCAATGGCAGTAAATCAGTTTCTCCCGACAAAGTAGCTTATGATAACTTTATATTAAATCCGAAGGAAAATCAACATTCAGTGCAACATGCATTGCAATGGAACCAGCCTCAGTACCATAAGTCCGCAGTTTTTTTATGGCTCACTCCGTCACCTTTCAGAATGCTCGTGCCGCCGTTTTTTTCTGCTACAATCTTTTGGTCGAATTCCTTTATGACATCGGGTACGTGGGTTATTATTCCGAGAGTCTTTCCGCTTGACTGGAGTGATTTAAGTGCGTTCACAGCTTCGATCAAAGGCATTCCGCTCAACGTTCCGAAACCTTCGTCCAAGAAAAGCGAGTTGACCTGAACGTTCCTGCTTGCAAGTTCTGCAATGCCCAATGCCAGCGACAAGCTCACGATGAATTTTTCACCGCCGCTCATGTTGACTATCGGTCTGTCATCTTTTGGATCGGGATAGTTGTCATCATGAATCATAAAATCAACCTTGTCGTTTTTTTGCACAAGGGAATAGCGGCCTGTTATTGAATGTATATATCTGTTCGCTTTTATGAGAAGATTTTGGAGTGCCATCGACTGAACGAAAACCTCGAAATCGCTCCCGTCATTTTTTCCGATTATCTTTTTCATCTCTTTCCACAGCGCACACTCTTCTTTTATTTTTTTTACTTCCTCATATTTTCTATTATATTCTTCTTTTGCATTTTCATTTTTTTCAAGAACTGAATTTATTTCTCCTATCCGCCTGTTGAATCCGTCACGGAGTTCTGATTTTTCCGAACGTTCTTCTTTCAGTTCATCCGCAGATTTTTCAGTGAGTTTTTTCGATCTGATTTTTTCAAGCTCCTCACGCGCAATTTTCACGGCTGTTGACGTCGAAGCATCGTTTCTTTCAACGGCAGATTTTTCATCTTTAAGTTTCTTCAGTTTTTCATCATCAATCCTGCAGGAAAGATAATTCTCGACAGAATCGAAATTGTTTTTTTTCAGAGTTACGGTCAAAAGTTCCAGTGCTTCGTCAAGTTTAGGAGATTTTTCTTCGGCTTGTTTTTTCGGACTTTCAGATTTTGAAACAAGAACCGTTTTTTTTCTCAATGCATTTTCTTTTATTTCATTTGCACTTTCACGGGCAACCTTCAATTTTTCCAAACAAGATTTGAATCTTTCTTCTTCGTCGTCTACGGATTTTCCCCCGAATTTTTCTTTGCGCTCATTTTCAAGGACGTTCAATTCACCGGAAATTTCCTTCAGTCTATTGCTTTCGGCATCAAGCGTTTTTTCAAGCCCTTCAACATCCAATGCATTCAGCCCGGCGTTCAATTCCAATATATCAGTCTGACATTTCAAAAGCATCTCTTTTTTTGCTTCATAGTCAATTGAATTTTCTTCAAGCTGCATTATCATCCGGTTCAACGATTCTATTTTTTCTTCCGAAAGATCCGCATCATCAAATGAAAGTGAAAAATTTTCCAGCATTCCGTTTATTTTTTTCAGGCCGTCTTTTTTCTGGTTTTCCAGTTCTTCTATGTGCGCTCTGCATCCTGCAACGGCCGTTTTTATTTCAGAAAGATTGCCCGCAACTTCCGAAAGCTTCTCTTTTTCTGATTCAAGTTTTTTGTGAAGCTCCGATATGTTTTCGGTAAGCCTGATCTGTCCGGCATCCATTGTTGTCTCCGTTCCATGGGAACTTACGTTGCATTCAGGATGTTCGGTCGATCCGCAAACCGGGCATGGTTTTCCAGGCGCAAGTCTTGTCCGTATGAGAGCCGATATGTTCAGATATTCGGAACTCACGAGCGTGCTTAGGATTCCGTTTACCTTGGATATTTCTTCCTTTATTTTGATTTCGTCTTTTTCATTTTTTTCAAGATTTTCGTTATGGCGCAAAAGCTGCAGCTTGTCTTCCTGAATTTTTTTGACCGTTATTTCAATTGATTCTGAAACTTCTTTTAGTAAAGGAAGCCTTGTTTTTAGACCGGCATAGCATGCATTTTCAGTTATGCATTTTTCAAGCTGAACGATTTTTGCACTCAATGCATCCTTTTGTTTTTCAAGAGCCGATTTGTTTTCTTTTTCAGTCCTAAGATTTTTTTCGGCGGATACTTTTCTTTCATACTGCTCTTCAAAATTTTTTTTGCAGGGTTTTATCTGTGAATCAAGCTCCCGGATTTTTTTCCAGAGCTTTTCGTTTTCCGCTGAGCATGATTTTTTTTCATCAAAAGCTTCTTGTGCCTCCCTTGCATTTTCATCCGCAGTTTTGCATTCGATATCAGCATTTTTTAAAAGGACGGCGGTTTCTGATATATTTTTATTCAGGCTTTCCAGATCGTTTTTGATGTCCAGAAATTTATTGTACGCGACATTGCATTTTGCGGCATTTTCTGCATTTTCAATTATCTTCTGTGATTCTGAAAATCTTTTTTTTCTTTCTTCGAATTCTTTTCTTTCTGATTCCGCACCGGTGACTTTTTTTTCACATGATAAAACTTCATCAAGCCACTTGATTTTCATTGCAATGCCGTCGATTTCTTTTCCAAGCTCAATGCTTTTTTCTTTAAGTGAATCTTTTTCCTGACCAAGCTTTTTGATTTCTTCTTCATCCAGGCATTTTATTTTTGAAAGTTCTTCTTCCGCGCTTTCTGCCTTGCTTGAAATTTCAGAGGTATGCATGCAGATCTTTTCTCCGATTTTTTTATATTTTTCGGTTCCGTTTATTTTTGCAAGTATTTCCGCACGCTTTCTTTCATTGTCAGCATTGCTTTTGTCGCCTTCAAGGAAAGTGCTGAACTCACCCTGCGCAAGCATTATTGAACGGCAGAACTGGCTGTAATCGAGCTGTATGTTGCGCACTGTTTTTTCTTCCATTTCAGAACTTTTGTGCGTGGAAAAAAAATCTTCAGTATTTGTATTTAAAATAGAAAAATTCGTGGCATCGAGTTTTCCGCTCCGTGGTTTTCTTGACTGAGAAAAAGTCGAGACATATGTATTTCCGTTGCATTCATAAGTGACGGATGCCATACATGAGTTTGTGTTTCTTGTCATTATCTCGTTGTTGTTCCCGTCGATTCTGTTCAGACGCGCGGTTTTTCCGTAGAGTGCAAGCGTTATCGCATCAAGCACGGTTGTTTTTCCGGCTCCGGTTTCTCCGCAGATTACAAACTGATTATGATTTTTTTTGAATGCTGGATCCGTAAGATCTATGCACCAGGCTCCTTTAAGCGAGTTCAGGTTTTCAAATTCAATTTTTTTAATTTTCAATTTATTTCCCCTTCAACTTCAGATGCAATCATTTGAAAAAGCGGAAGATATTTTTCAATCAAATCATCCTTCTTTTTTTTCTGCTCGTCTTCATTCAAATCTGCATACAAATCTTTTTCCTTTGTCAGAATAAGACGCTTGAATATTTCGGTCTCATCAAAATTCTTAAGCTCATCCATGTCAACGGAACTGTATTCGGATGCAGATTCAGAAAGTGCAGGCTGTGCTTTTTTGTTCACGACAGACACATTTTCCGGAAGCGAGCTTTCAATCAGTTCGATTTCATCATGGATGCTCACTCCGTCTTCCTGAACGAAATATGCTTCGACATATGTTTTTTTCTCAGGAGGATTTTTTTTATATTTCAAAAGCTCGTCTATTATATCCTTTGTCCTTCCTGAAATCCGCCTGTAGCAGAATGTGTCCGGCACAGGGATTTTTTCTACGGATGCATTATGGTTTCCGTCAATTTCAACGCTCAGAATATTGTGCCTGACGTTTGCTTCATCAAATCCCATGACAAAAGGGGAGCCTGAATACCGGATCTTTGGATTTTTGTTTACCATGGTCGCATAATGTATGTGGCCTAAAGCTACATAATCAAAATCATCTTGAAAAACGGATGAATGCACAGAGCCAAGGTTCCCCACCACATCAAGCAACCTTGTTCCGTCGTCGGATTTTTTTTCTGAAGAAAAATTTTCAAGCCGTCCTTCAAGATTTGCGGCATAAAGATGACCGGTCGCTATAATCGGGATATCTTTTTCACCGCGCTTTATTTTTGCACGCTCCAAAATGTCGGCGTAAAGTTTTCCATAGGCTTTGTCAGAAAAAGTGCCGTCTTCCGCATCCCCGTCAAAAAAACGGCGGAGTTCTGCTTCACGTGCATAAGGAACTGCACAGCATACCGCACTCACATTTCCGTCTCCGTCATAAAGATCAAAAATCATGTCGTCGGTTTTTATGTTTGCGATGGAACCCACCACATGTATGCCGGAGAATTCGAGGATTGATTTTTCTGAATTAAGCAGAGCCGCAGAATCATGGTTTCCGCCTATGATGATCACGTTCTTGCAGCATGTG
The DNA here is from genome assembly GCA_017421145.1 of Treponema sp. Next base: position 2,188 of record JAFOTA010000091.1, on the reverse strand, counting down.
TCTTTGAGCGACGAAAGGAAATCAATGTATTGCGTCCGTGATTCAACTGGAGGATTCGTCGTGTCATAAATGTCACCGGAAACAATCAGCGTTCCGGCATTCTGCTTTTCTATTTCATTTTTAAGCCAGATGAAAAAATCAGCGTACTCTTCGTAGCGGTTGATGCCGTACATCCTGTTTCCAAGATGCCAGTCGGCCGTGTGAATGAATTTCATGTTTTCCTTCCATTATAATATTCCAAGAATCATCTACAAAAACGGTAGGCGAATCATGCTGATACGTGCAGATTTATGTTATACTTTTTTTCAAAATAAGTTAAGGGAATATTGAAAAACATCGTCATTCCGCGGCATAAAAAAATTCGAATTTTTTTTAAAAACTTATTCCATAAAACCTGCATTTTTTTTATTATTACTGGAATTCTGGGAAGTACTGGTCATGGTCAGCCTGAAACTGCTCTGTGACCTGGGCTTCAGGTGTTACCTTAAATTACAGGTGGTACTGGATGTACAATCGTAGCGATTATGTCAGCGACAAGGATTGGGAGCAGTTTTTGGAATTTTCCAAGGATCTTCCGACCCCGAACATTGTTGTGAGCTTGAAGACAATCAAAAAAAATTTCATCAAGCTCAGAAGCTCTTTCCCTTATGCAAAGATTTTTTATGCAATCAAAGCAAATCCCGGCGAACCTGTCCTCAAGATGCTTGCGGAAAACGGTTCCAATTTTGACATTGCATCACGTTACGAACTTGATCTTATAAAAAAGTTCGTCGATGATCCGAACCGGCTTTCATACGGGAATACAATCAAAAAGGCATCGGACATAAAATATTTTTATGAAAACGGTGTGCGCATGTTTGCGACGGACAGCAAGGATGACCTGAAAAACATAGCCGAGAACGCACCCGGATCAAGGGTCTACGTGCGAATTCTGGTTGAGGGTTCAGATTCTGCCGACTGGCCTTTGAGCAAAAAATTCGGTTGTCACCCTGACATGGCCTATGACCTTCTTGTACTTGCAAGGGAGCTCGGCCTCAATCCGTGGGGAATCTCATTTCACGTCGGAAGCCAGCAGAGGGACATCGGTTCATGGAACGACGCAATTGCAAAGGCAAAATATCTTTTTTCTTCGCTTGAGGAGGAAGAAGGGATCCGTCTGCAGATGATAGACATGGGCGGTGGTTTCCCGGCAAATTATATCGATCCGACGAACCCGCTCGACGTGTATGCAAAGGAAATAACCCGCTTCCTTACAGAAGATTTCGGTGACGACCTTCCTGAAATCATTTTGGAACCGGGACGCTCATTGGTGGGTGACAGCGGAATTTTGACAAGCGAAGTGATTCTTGCCGCAAGAAAGAACAACACTGCCTTGACCAGATGGATTTATCTTGATGCCGGAAAATTCAACGGGCTGATTGAAACCCTTGACGAGTGCATAAAGTATCCGCTGATTACGACAAAAGACGGAGACAAAGAAGGCGACGTGATTATCGCGGGTCCAACATGTGACAGCATGGATGTCATGTACGAGAACGCAAGGTACCGCCTTCCGATTACATTGAAGCAGGGAGACAAAGTTTACTGGCTTTCGACCGGTGCATACACTTCAACCTATGCGTCAGTCGCTTTCAACGGTTTTCCGCCTATAAAAACTTATTACATGTAAAGCAAATCTAAAAAAAGAAAAGGGACTGTCCGAGCAATTTCAGGCAGCCCCTTTTTTGTTTTGCAATCTTTCAATTAGAAAGTGTGCGTATAGCTCAGTGCAATGCGGTTGAAGTACCATTCGTAGCCTGAGTATGTCAAGTTTGTTTCCTCTTTTTCATCATCGTGGGGTGCGGTAAAGCTTCTTCTTGTTGAGAATCCGAGAAGGATGGAAAGAACGTCTTTGTCCGTGAATGAAAGCTGTGCCATCGGGCTTATGCTTACTTTCATAAAGTTGCCCTCATAATTTTCATTGTTGAAGGCGTTCTTTAAATAATATCCGTCCCATTCAGTAAGTACACCCACGCGGCTCAGAATCAAAGGCATCTGGTATGCGAGCACGAGGTTCTGGTAGTTCTTGAGTCCGTTGACCCTGTTTCCCGAAGCCTGCCACATCCATACTTCCTGGCTGTTTTTTGCCGTGAGCAATTCATAGTAGACCTGGTATGAATACATGATCTGGAAATGCGTCCAGTCACCC
>JAFOTA010000090.1 GCA_017421145.1 Treponema sp. | reverse complement strand
GTCTTTTTTTTACTTTTTGTCCTATGACGCGAGGGGAGCATTGTTTTGCTGCTTCAAAAAATTCATTCTCCTGAAGATTTAAAGAAAATACCCCAAAAACAGCTGCCTGTACTGGCAAATGAAATCCGCTCCGAGATAATAGATGTCGTCGGAAAAAACGGCGGTCACCTTGCCAGCAACCTTGGCGTTGTGGAGCTTTCAATCATCCTTCACAGGGTGTTCAACAGCCCCTCCGATGCCATTGTCTGGGACGTAAGCCATCAGTCATATCCGCACAAGCTTCTCACGGGAAGATACGGTCAGTTCCATACATTGAGGACAAAAGACGGAATCTCCGGGTTCACGCGCATAAATGAAAGCCCCCACGACTATTTTGATGCCGGGCATGCATCTTCTTCAATTTCATCCGCACTGGGACTTCTCACGGCATGGGACATCCAGGGAAGGAACGACAAAGTGATAGCGGTTATCGGTGACGGTGCAATGACAGGAGGAATGGCTTTCGAAGCTTTGAGCCATGCCGGAAACCTTGCGAAAAACCTCATAGTTATAGTCAACGACAACCAGATGTCCATCAGCAGGAACACGGGCGCTTTGTCACGCTATCTTTCAAAGCTCACTATGTCCACAGGATACCAGAAGCTCCGCTACAAGATTGACAGGGCGGTTGACAACATACCTTATTTCAACAGAAAGCTCGGATATTTCATATACAGGTTCAAAAGGGGACTCAAAGGACTCCTTCTGACGAACAATCTCTTCGTTGACCTTGGCTTTGAATACGTGGGTCCCCTGAACGGACACAACATGCAGCAGCTTGAGGAAACTCTGAAAAGGGTCAAAAAAATCCCGCGTCCGGTCGTAGTCCATGTCGTGACGAAAAAAGGCAAGGGATACAGCCCGGCGGAAGATGATCCGTCTGCATTCCACGGAGTAGGTCCTTTCAACACAAGCGACGGATACGTTGAAAAATTCGACACATTAAGCTTCACTGAAGTATTCAGCAGGGAGATGCTCTCTCTCGGAGAAAAAAATCCGCGTGTCGTGGCTATAACTGCGGCCATGTCAAAGGGAACCGGCCTTGATTCTTTTTCAAGGCATTATTCAAAAAGATTTTTCGACGTTGGGATTGCAGAAGAACATGCAGTCACGTTTGCAGGAGGCCTTGCAGCAGGCGGACTTCTACCTGTAGTGGCCATATACTCCACGTTCATACAGCGTTCAATAGACCAAATAATAGAAGACATCGCACTGCAGAAAAGGCACGTCATATTCGTTTTTGACAGGGCTGGTGCAGTTCCTTCCGACGGTGAGACGCATCAGGGCATATTTGACATAGCTCTTCTAAAGCCTATCCCCAACATGACGATGATGACAGTCTGCTCTGAATCCGATCTAAAGCTGTGCCTTGAATGGGCGGTTGAAAAATGCAAGGGTCCTGTAAGCATAAGGTGGCCGAAGCTTTCATGTCCGTCCGAAATACAGGCTTTTTCTTCACCGGTCGAACCAGGGCGCGGAATTTTCATTTCATGCCGTGAATTTGCGCCTGCAATGAGCATAGGATTTGAAGAGACACCTGAAAACGGGGATGCCAAAAGAAAAAAAATCCTTCTCGTACTCACCGGAAGCCTTTTCAGCGAATGCCTTACTGCGGCAAGGTCACTCATAATAAAAGGATATGAGGCCGACATGTACGTACTTCGTTTCCTCAAACCGTTCGATGAAGGTCATTTCATTTCTAAAGCAAAAAACTATGACCTCGTAATGTTCCTTGAAGACGGCGTAAAAAAAGGCGGCATAAGCGAATATCTGGATTCCGTCATAAAAAGCTCCCCGGAAACACATGGCTTAAAGACTTTGGTGACGGCTTTTCCTGACAGCTTCGTTGCAAACGGATCAAGACAGCAGATACTCGAAAGCACAGGTCTTTCTTCAGGCCAGATAACAGAAAAGGCTCTTTCACAGCTTTCAGATAATCGATAACGGAGAGACATATGGGAAAAAAACTTTCGCTCAGGCTTTCTGACAGGGAAATCACTACGGAGCGTCCTGCATTCATAATGGGAATAGTAAACTGCACTCCGGACAGCTTCTATGACAAAAGCAGGGGCGGATATGATCAGGCGGCAAGGCTTAGTGACGAAGGAGCCGACATAATCGACATAGGCGGTGAATCCACAAGGCCGGGATCAGAATACATAACGGAAGAAGAGGAAATCAGGAGGATAATCCCCGTGATAGAATCTTTCAGAAAAAAATATTCGGTTCCGGTTTCGGTTGACACAAGAAAATCACGCGTGATGAAAGCTGCCCTGGATGCCGGTGCCGACATAGTGAACGACATATCATCTTTCGAAGACGATCCTCTCATGGCTGACCTTGCGGCAAAATCCGGCGCTCCGGTAATCCTCATGCACAAAAGGGGGATTCCAATTAACATGCAGAAAGACACTGCCTACGGAGACATTTTCCGTGAAGTTGACGCATACCTTTCATCCAGGGCTGATTTCGCCGTTTCCAAGGGTATTGACAGCGGCAAGATAATAATAGATCCGGGCATAGGATTCGGAAAAAGCCTTGAAGGAAACATTTCTCTCATAAGGAACTGCGGAAGGCTTTGCGGCGGTAAATATCCTGTGCTTATGGCGCTTTCAAGGAAAACATGCATAGGCGAGCTTACCGGGCGTGATACTGCAGAAAGGCTTTTCGGAACGCTTGCGGCAAACCTCTTGTCCGTAATCCGGGGTGCGACTCTTGTAAGGGTGCATGACGTGGCTCCCTGCGTAGATTCAATGAATGTCCTGAAAGGAATCGGTCTAGGTGCCGATGATATTCCTATAGAAACGCGCTGATTATAGAAAGGAGCTGTCCAATTGAACGGAATAAGCGGTAGCCTGACATCTGTAGGAAAATTTTTTCTCAGGGGACTTGATTTTGTACTCCTGTTCCTTCTCATTTATGAAATCTTCCGTCTGCTGAGGAGAACGAATTCTCTCCTGATGCTTAAGGCGGCAATCATAATAGGTCTTTCGGGACTTGTCATCTCAGGACTCAACCTGCCTATACTCTCATGGCTTATCAGAAAGCTTGGTCCTACGGTCATCACGGCTTTCGTAATCGTTTTCCAGCCGGAAATAAGGAAAATAATCGTTAAGATGGGAAACATAAATTTCCTGTCTTTCCGTGGAAAAAAAAGCGCGAAATACACCGAGGAAAAAATTTCAAGCGTACTGGATGCAGCCGAAGAGCTTTCAAGGATCACTGAATCACAGCCGAAAAGCCGCGGAATGCTCCTGGTGTTCCTTAGAAGCGATCCGATGGTAAAAATAGTGAACGATGACTCAGACTTGAACGGAGAGGAACTCAACGCGGACATCTCCAAAAACCTGCTCGTAACAATCTTCAAGTATGACACTCCGCTTCATGACGGTGCATGCATCATACAGGACAACAAAATCATACGTGCGGGAAGCCACCTTCCTTTGAGCGAACACTACGACATAAAAAAATCCACGTTCGGAACGAGGCACTGTGCGGCTCTTGGTGCAAGCGAAAAAAGCGATGCCGTTGCACTTGTGGTAAGCGAAGAAACCGGATACATAAGCCTTGCATACGACGGAAGGCTCTATTACAACCTTACCAGGACGGAGCTTGAGCAGACCCTGAATCAGCTTTTGGGCGGAAAGACAGTAAATCCGGTTCAGGACGGAGTTCAGGAGATCAAAAGATGAAAGAAAAGAGGCTCCTTGACAAAATCAGGATAAGCACCAACGACATACTCATAATGGCGGCCTGCCTTGGCGTGACCATACTCATAAGCTTCGTCTACTACAACTACGGCTCCATAAAATCTACCTTCAATACGGTCGTGGAGATAAAGGACGACGGAAAGATGGTCGCAACGGAAAAAGACGGTCAGCCGCTCAGGGACTTCACCGTAAAGATAACTGCAAAATCAACTGAAAAACTGGAGGAATCAAGCGTACATGCCTTCATCGATCTGAGATCAAGAATTGAAGACGACCAGTATGTTGCAGTAAGCGATGAGGGCGTATATGACTTTCCGATTGTAGTGGAGCTTGACAATGCAGGAACATCGGCGGAATTCAATAAATTCGAATATTCACCCAAGACCGTGAAGCTTAAGGTTGAGCACAAGACCGAAGAATGGATAAAAATAGTGCCGACTTTCAGCGGGGAACTTGGCGCACAGGGATTCGAGATTTCAGAAAAGACTCTTTCACCCGACAAGATAAAGATTTCAGGCGGAAGGAGCATAGTTGAAAAGACGAAGGCCGACACCCTGACCACGGAAGCCATAGACATAAGCAAAATCACGAACAAATTCACTCCGACGACGATAGAAGTGACTCCGAAGTTTTCCATACTCGACAGCCGGCTTAAAATAGACATACCTCAGGACACGAAATTCACCCTGACCGTAAAGCTCGCACCAATCCAGGGACAGCAGAGCTACAGCGGAATACCGGTAAATTTCGCCAATCTTGACGACAGGCTTGAGATAACGAACAACATGGTCACGGTTTCAGTAAGCCTCAAAGGATCGGAAATCAGCCTTGAAAAAATCGACACGTCAAAAATCCTTGTCATTGCGGACTGCATATCCATAACCGGGGAAGGAACGTATGAGATTCCGCTTTCAGTATCTGCACCGCTCGGAACGACCATACTTGACCAGCCGTCTTCAATACGAATCTGGGTAAAGGAGATTTTCCAGCCGGTCACAGATGACATACCGGAAGACGAAAACGCAGGGCATGATGAAAACACCGCGCCTGAAAAAGAGGAAGATCAGGTTTCTTCAGGAACTGAATCAGAAAATGAGGAAAATGAACTTGAAGAGGTTCTAGAACAGGAGCTTCTGTGATATGATAGTCGGTATTGGCGTTGACATAACGGGTATATCAAGATTTGAGAAATGGGTGAAAAATCCCGATATATTAAAAAGGTTTTTCAATGCCGGGGAAATGGCTGCAGAAAATGTGACGAGGGTAGGTTTCCTTGCACAGCATTATGCGGTCAGGTTTGCGGCAAAGGAAGCGTTTTCAAAAGCCTTGGGAACGGGTATAGTAGGCTTCGAGCTGAAAGACGTGTACATAAGGACGGAAGAAAACGGCAGGCCTGAAATGGTGGTCACCGGCACTGCGCTGGAAATCATGGAAAAGATATGCGGCAAGAACGCAAGGGTTTTTGTCTCTCTGAGCCATGAAAAAGAATATGCAGTTGCAAACGTAGTCATAGAGCGAGGGTAAAAGATATGGTCAGTAGTTCATCAAGCGGCGGAACCGAAAAAAAGCCTTCTATTTCTTACTGGGCAAAAGAAAAGGTAATGTGCCCGGTATGCAACAAGGGCTTCGAGCAGGAAGTAATGCAGCGCGGAGGAGGACGCATGATAGCGGGACCTCTCACTGACGAGCTTCACCGCATTTATGAGCCTTCCAAAAGATACGGGCGTGTTTTCCCGATGATTTACGAAATCGGATGCTGCCCGAACTGCCATACGGCGCTTTTCTGGAAGGATTTCACGGACATAAAGGATCAGGCGACTCTTGCCCGTTTGTATGATGACGAGGAAAAAAGAACCGCAATGGTCGAAAATCTTTTCCCGTACCACAATCTCCTTGAAAAAAGAACCTTGTACGACGGAGCCGCAATGTACTACAGCGCACTCCTTTGCTATGAAAAGGTTGACATAGGATATGCCCCGACGTTCAAGAGGGCACAGATTTCCATCCGTCTTGCTTGGATGTGCAAGGACCTTGACATGCTCTGCCCGGGACACAACTTTGAATACATCGCCCAGGTCTTTTATAGGAAAGCAATGTTTTTCTACCAGCAGACGCTCATAAATGAAACCGGACGCATAGAATCGATAGAGCCTATGAACAACATGTTCGGCCCTGACACGGACAAAAACTACGGATATGACGGCGTTATATACATGCAGGGAATCCTTGAGTACAAGTACGGTCAAAAAAAGGACAAGGAACTGAGGCTCAAAAAGCTGGAGGAATTCAAGAAATCAATAGCAAGAATCTTCGGATTGGGAAAATCCAGCAAAGAAAAGCCGGGACCGCTTCTGGAGCTTGCCAAAAACCTATACGACAAGATAAACAAAGAGCTTTCCTCAAACAATATTTTCAGCGATGACTAACATACTCCTGACCCTGTCATATGACGGCACGGATTTCTGCGGATGGCAAAGACAGGACAAATCTGCGTCGGGTCAGCCGGTCAGGACGGTGCAGGGAGAGCTTGAAAATGCGCTCGAACGGATGTTCCGGCAAAAGATAAACCTATACGGCTCAGGAAGGACAGACAGCGGAGTCCACGCACATGCACAGGCTGCGAATTTTTTTTCACCGGTGGACGGCATACAATCCGAAAACTACGTAAGGGCATTGAACGGACTGCTTCCCCCTGACATAAGGATCATGAAAGCCGAAAAAAAAGACGGCGGCTTCAATTCCAGGTTCAGCGCAACGTCAAGGACATACAGATATTTCATGCACACTGCTTTTCCTGAAGCAAGGGACATGAGGTACGTGTGGCCTATAAAAAGAAAGCCGTCCCTGGAAACGCTCAACAGTATGTGCGCATGCCTTTCCGGTGAAACTGACTGTGCGACCTTTGCAGCTGCCGGGGACCAAAGCCTTTCTACTTTCCGCTATATAGAAAAAGCCGGATTCTGGTATGAAGGTGAAATCCTGGTATTCGAAATAGAAGCAAACGCATTCCTATGGAAAATGGTCAGGTCAATAACCGGAACGCTCATACAGATGGAGCAAAAAGGGAAGACCCCGGAAGATTTCCGGTCAGTTCTTGAAAGCAGGGACAGAAAGAGAGCGGGCACTACAGCACCTCCGGACGGACTGTTCCTATGGGAAGTCAAGTTCGACGGAACCAGAAGGCATCCATAAAAGATAAGCTACAATATGGTGACAGGATCAACGTCAACCTCGACATGCACATACTTTGGCGGAGTATATCCGTTTATGAGTATGTCCGCCATCTTCTGCATCGCCGATATTGATTTTCCCCTGAGAAGTATATGATACCTCCAGTTGCCGGCAACCATTTCTATCGGGCATTCGACCGGTCCCATTATATCCACGCCATTCTCAAGATTGTCCTTTAATATGAGTGCGGCACCTTTAGACGCCTGTTCAGCAGCCTCAGGAACGCCAGAACGGAACACCAGACGTAAAAGCCTTGTGAACGGAGGGAAATTCAGCATCTTCCTCTGATCAAGCTCGGTCTTGTAAAATTCACCGTACTTTCCTTTCACTGCAAAATCTATCGGAGGAAGATCGGGGGCATAGCTCTGCACTACAACCTCACCGTCCGGGAAAAAACGTCCTGCACGCCCGGAAACCTGGGTTATGAGCGAAAAAGTGCGTTCTGCAGCCCGGAAATCAGGAAGATGGAGCGAAGTGTCGGCAAGAACGATTCCAACAAGCTTCAGGTTCGGGAAATTGAGTCCTTTGGCCACCATCTGGGTTCCGAGAAGTATAGAATATTTTCCGTCGCGGAAAGCGTCTATTTTTTCCTTAAGCTCACCCTTGCGGGAAACGCTGTCAGTATCAACGCGCACGATTTTTTCACCGGGGAATTTTGCCCTTACTTCCGCCTCTATGTATTCAGTTCCGAAGCCTGAATAACCAACGTCAAGGGAACTGCACTGAGGGCATTGCTGAGGAGGCTGCACCGAATATCCGCAGTAATGGCACCTGAGCCTGTTTTCCTTCTTATGGTATGTCATGGACACCGAGCAGTTGCGGCACTTCATCTCGAATCCGCAGCTTGAACAACGGAAAAAATGAGTGAATCCTCTCCGGTTCAGGAACAAAATCACCTGACGTTTCTGGGAAAGCGTTTCCTTCATCTTTTCGACAAGGGAATCGGACAGGCAGCTTTCCTTGTTGCCGGAACTTCCTAGGTTGACGCACTCTATTTTAGGCATGGCTCCGCCTGAAAGCCTTTTTGTAAGCACGTGCCTTATAATGGTTCCCTGTTCCATGGACTGCCAGGCTTCCATCGACGGTGTTGCCGATCCCATGACAAGGGGAATGCCGAGCTTACCGGTCCTGTACATTGCGACCTGCCGTGCGTTGTATCTCGGAGAATTCCCGGCTTTGTAGGATCCGTCATGCTCCTCGTCGATTATTATCATGCCAAGATCAGGAACCGGGGCAAAAACGGCGCTCCTTGCACCTATGACGATTCTGGCTTCCTTTCTCAATATCCTGTTCCACTCGGTCAGACGCTGGCTTGGGCTTAGACCGGAATGAAGAACTGCAGCAGTACCACCGAACCTGCGGACGGCAGACTCAACGACCTGAGGAGTAAGCGCGATTTCAGGAACCAGATAAATGACGCCCTTTGAATCTTTCAGTATTTCTTCAGCGGCAGAAAGAAAAACCTCAGTCTTTCCGCTACCGGTCATTCCGTAGAGATAGTGCATTTTTTTTCCGGAATCTTTCAGTATCCCTTCGACGGCAGCCTTTTGCTCTGCGCTCAGCTCTTTTTTCTCAAATGCAGAGTCATCATTCACAAAAGAAAATCCCGATGAATCTGACTCCCTTTTTCCTGACGGAACCATCGTAAAAACAGCTTCACCGACAGGGCACAGATAATAGCGGCTCATCCACTTTGCGGTTTCATAAAGCTCCGGCGTAAAAATGCTTTCCTTGTCAAGAAAACGCACGGCGGGTCTGATTTTGTCTTCGGTAACTCCGCAGTCCTTTGGAAAAGATTCATGCTCAGAAACGACAATCCCGGTCATCTTTCTGTTTCCGAACCTTACTTCGACCCTGCGTCCGAAAAGTCCTTTTTCATCCGAATCAGGCGGCATATGATACGTGAATGCCTGATTGAGCGGAACGTCAAGAACCACGTCAATATATCCTGCCATACGTCAGAGTCCCGTTTCCTTTCCGGCGCTTTCATAGTCCGGGCATATCTCAAGCAGCTTGGATCTGAAAGCCTTGAGGTCATTCCATGCAGGACGCTTCAAATCTTCGTTTCTGAGCAGTGCAGAAGGATGGTAGGTTGCAAGAAGAGGTATTCCGTTCAGGTCGAGTATCTTTCCCCTTAGTGCGTTGATTCCCTCGTCAGTTTTCATAAGGTTCTGTACCGCAGTCCTTCCCATTGCGAGTATAGCCTTAGGCTTCAGTATGTGAATCTGAGCCTGGAGAAATCCGGAGCATGCTTCCGCTTCCTGCGGAAAAGGTGTCCTGTTGTTCGGAGGACGGCATTTCACTATGTTCGCGATGTAGCAGTTTCTTTTTCGGTCAAGGCTGATTGCAGAAAGCATCTTGTCAAGGAGCTGTCCCGCTTTACCGACGAAAGGCCTTCCTGTTTTGTCCTCATCTTCACCCGGACCTTCGCCTATAACCATAACGAGCGGAGATTCTGAACCTTCGCCCGGCACTGCATTGGTTCTGGTCATGGAAAGGGGACAGTTTCTGCATGCAGACATTTTCTGTGCCAGGTTCAAAAGAGGTTTGTTTTCCTGAACCGCATCCACGGAAGATATTTCTTCGATGTCATCCTCAAACGTCATCCCGGATGAAAAATCTTCTGATTCACATCCTAGAAACGAAGAGGCAGCCGCCTTAAGCAGATTGTAGACATCCGTTTTTTCCTGAAAAGTCATGTTTTAAATATAGCAGTCCTTGAATTTGTTTTCAAGGGAACCGGCAGCACACAGGGAGATTGACTTAGAAAAGCTATTCTGCTATACTTTCCGCACCCTTGGAGCTACGCATGTGGCTCCCATTTTGTCCATAAGGAGATCATACAAATGAGAAAGTATGAACTTATGACTATCTATCCCGTAGAGGATGATAAGTACAAGGCCGGAATCGAGACACTCCGTGCTGACCTGACCAAATTCGGCGTAGAAATCGAAAAAGAAGAGCCGTTTGGTGACCGCGAACTGACATACACTGTCAAGAAACAGAACAGAGGCCGCTTCGTTTTGCTTCACATCAGCGCAAATCCTTCAAAAATCGCTGAGCTGGATTCACAGTTCAAGTTCAACACGAACCTTTTGAAATATCTTTTCGTGCTGAAAGAAGAGAAGAGCGCATAGTATAATCTGAAATTCTTCAAAAGGAGCATGAAATGGCCAATACAGATTTGAACAGCGTTGTCCTAATCGGCAGGCTCACGAGAGATGCGGAGCTTACTTACCTTCAGTCGGGTTCTGCAGTGGCGAACATATCCGTTGCAGTGAACCGTAACAAAAAAGAAGGCGAACAGTGGGTAAGCGAAGTTAACTACTTTGACGTCGCGCTTTTTGGCAAGCAGGCTGAAAATCTAAAGCAGTACCTTTTGAAAGGAAAGCAGATTGCCGTACAAGGTTCCCTGAAGCAGGACCGTTGGGAAAAAGACGGTCAGAAATTCAGCAAGATCCGCATAATTGCATCCAATGTGGAGCTTTTGGGCGGAAAATCCGATGGAAACGGCGGTTCATCAGGAAGCTACAGTGCAAGCTCAAGTGGATACCAGCCGAAAAACAGCTACACACCGGGTCCGTCATCATTCGGTTCTTCCGGATATGACCAGGGTGATGCAGGTGATTCCTTCGGAGGGGACAACGGTGAATTCCCAGAGGAAATTCCATTCTAAGGTTTTCCCTAGGAGATTATCTACCCGGATTTCAGGAAGCCGCTTGTTTCCCGGATTCCGACAACCTTACAATAATTTAGGAGTAAACAATGTCTGACGAAGTAGAAATAAAAGACGAAGAAATGACAGCTGAACAGCTGCAGGATCAGGGCCGCGAAGACGAAGCACGCAACGGACGCAACGGAAAGGGAAAGACATTCTTCAAGAAGAAGGTCTGCCGCTTCTGTGCCAACAAGAGCAAGATCGACTACAAGGAAGCCGACGTTCTCCGCCGCTTCATGACAGAACGCGGAAAGATTCTCCCACGCCGCATCACAGGAACATGTGCAAAGCACCAGAGAGAACTTACGAACGCAATCAAGCGCGCACGTGCAATCTGCCTCCTGCCATTCGTAGCAGACTAATTTTTTGGAAATCACGGGTTCAGCAGGAACATTGCTTGCAGCCCGGATTAATCAGAACTTGCCGCTGGCAATCCAACTCCTGGTGATGCGGCGGCAGAGATTTCCTTCATGGAAATCAAATTTCAATAGGAGCTTGAACAAATGAAAATTATCCTTAACGATGACGTTAAATATGTTGGTGAAATGGGCGACGTAAAGAACGTTGCAGACGGATACTACCGCAACTATCTTTTCCCTCGCGGACTCGCAGTTCCTTACAACAAGGAAACGGTCGCTTATTTCGAAGGAAAGAAGGCTGAAATCGAAGCACGCAAGGAAAAGAAAAGAGCAGAAAGCAAATCTCTCAAAGAAAAGCTCGAGGCAATGGCTATTGAGCTTACTGTTCCTGCAGCTGCAAACGGAAAGCTTTTCGGCGCAGTTACAAACCTTACATTGGCAAACTACTTCACTTCAAAGGGTGAGGACATCGAGCGCAAGCGCATTGAAATCCCTGGACTTTCAATCAAGTCCGTCGGTTCATATACTTTCAAGGTGCATCTCTATGAAGGCTCCGTAGCAGAAGTAAGTCTTGTCGTAAAGGGACAGGATGACGGATCTGCAAAGGAAAAGGATGCTCCGAAAGAAAAGGAAAGCGCAAAGGAACCTGCAAAGGAAGAAACAAAGGCTGAAGAAAAAGCCGAGTAAACCCTTTTTACGGAACCTGAAAAAGACCTGCGGGAAACTGTGGGTCTTTTTTTTGCAGGCACAAAGCACAGGAGGACAGCATGGAACTAAAGGACAAGATACCGCCGCACAACAATGAAGCTGAGCAGGCAACGCTGGGAGCAATGCTCTTGGACTGGAATGCAGTAGATGAAGTGGTTTCATACCTTCATTCCTCCCATTTCTACGATCAGCGCAACCAGATCATATTCGATTCTCTCGTCCATCTTTCCGAATCAAGCGTAAAAGGCGACATGCTCACGCTCATCGATGACCTGCAGAAAAGGGGAAAGCTTGATGCAGCAGGAGGCGTTTCATACATTTCGGCTCTTACCGACCAGGTTCCTACAAGCGCAAACATTGATTATTACGCAAAAATCGTGCTCGATCAGGCTACGCGCCGCAACCTTATCAAAATCTCACAGGACATAAAGGCGTTCAGCTTTGACGAAACTCAGCCAAGCCGCAAAATACTCGAAGAAGCGGAACAAAGGATATTCTCGCTTACGGACGCAAACGCCAGCTCCCAGATTCTTGAAATGAAAGACGTGATTCCGCCTGCAATACAGCTGATCGACACACGCTACAAAAACAAAAATTCATATTCAGGCATACCGTCGGGGTTCACTGAGCTGGACAGCATGACAAGCGGCTTCCAGAACAGCGAAATGATTATCGTCGGTGCACGCCCTTCAATGGGAAAAACAGCCCTCGCTCTTTCAATGATGCAGAACATAGCCGTAGAAAACCACATACCGTGCGGATTTTTCAGCCTTGAAATGTCATCCGGGCAGATTATACAGCGTCTTTTGTCACAGGTGGCAAGGATACCGAGCACCAAGCTCCGGAGTGGAATGCTAAAGATACAGGATTTCACGGCCCTCCAGAACGCAGCCGGAATGTGCTATGACGCTCCTCTTTATATATGCGACACTCCGAACATGAAGCTCCTTGATCTGCGCACCATGGCAAGAAGGATGAAATCCCTCATGGATGTGAAAATCATTTTCATAGACTATATCGGTCTTATAACAAGCGAAAACACCGATGCACCGATGTACGAGCAGCAGTCGGCAATCTCAAAGTCACTGAAAAGCCTTGCACGCGAGCTTGAAATACCTATTGTCGTGCTTTGTCAGGTTGCAAGAACGGCAGAAGGAAACGAACCGGGACTCAACGAACTGCGCGGATCAGGTTCCATTGAACAGGATGCAGACATGGTAGTATTCATACACGGTGACAGAAAAAAGGCTCAGGCTGAAGGTGAGGAAAACAACGGAGTGCTTGACAGAAAGCTTATAGTCGCAAAGCAGAGAAACGGTCCTATAGGCGAAGTGGAGCTTTACTTCCTTGCAAGCTACACAAAATTCGAAAACAAGGCGAAGGGAAACGACTGATGCACCCGGTTCATTGGAAACAGAGCGCATCAGCCTGATTCATTATCAAAGTTTCTTGAAGAAATAGGAGCAGAAAGTCTTTATCCTGTTCATAAAGGATGTCTCAATCCTGTCCCTGAGGAAAAACACGTCCGGGGCGTTGACTGCACCTATGCCGTACAGGATCCAGCTGTTTCCGTCCCTGACGATGACTATGATTGACTTCATTTTGCCTGGGTCTACGCACGTGATTCCGCTGTATTTGAGCTTGTTGTCGTTCGTTGACACGTAATAATACGAATCGCTGGACTTGCGGCTTGTAATCGTTGTATTGATCGTGCCGAAAGGCTCCATCACAAGGTCAGCCTTTACGGTCTGCACGCCGCCTGAAACAGCGGACGACTTTATCTGTGCGCTTGAATAAAGGTCGAAATACTGCTTCCACTGATCAGACCAATATGGAATTCCGGCATAGGATGAAACGTCCATGATCATTGCCGAAAGCTTTTCAGGAAGGTTCTCGTTCCCCGCATAAGGCATTACCTGTATGATTTCGGCAAGATATGCCGGCTTGATTGCCTTGACGGTGTCCTGAGCCTCAACAATCTTTGAATTCGTTGACGTAATGCTAAAATCCTTCACCGATTTCAGCTTGCGGATTACCGGCTGACCGTTTTCAAGCGAAGTTTTTTCCGCTGCGCTCAGCTTGCTGTTAAAAACTGAAGGAAGGGCAAACGCTGACCCAAATGAAAAAAGAACGGCGAATGCCATTGAAAAAAATTTGACAGGCTTCATCTAGTACCTCCAATGATTACGGAACGCTGGCTAAAGGTTCCTTAAAGTCAAATACAGACCACATAATATACTGTTATACAGATTGTGTCCATATCGGCTTGTTCCGAATGATTTTCATTTGTGTAAACCACAAACCTGTGGTATAATTACAGAAAATCTGGAAAATACAAAAAAAAGAAGGGATTTCATGTCTATTTCATCAAAAATAAAGGAATCAATGACCAGCAAAAGTGCAGGCGTAATAAGGAAGATGTTCGAGGAGGGGCTCAAGCTTAAATCCATCCACGGACAGGACAACGTTTTCGATTTCAGCATTGGAAATCCGGATCTTGACCCGCCGGAAGAAGTCATGAACGCAATCGAAAAATTCGGAAGATGCAGGGAGCGGAATTTCCATGGATACATGCCGAATGCAGGTTTTCCGTTCGCAAGGGAAGCCATGGCAGAAAAAACATCCGCAGAACAGGGCACGGAAGTCCATGGTGATTCCGTAGTCATGTCAGTCGGTGCTGCCGGAGCAATCAATGCCCTTATGAAAGCGATCCTAAATCCCGGTGACAACGTGATCGTCCCTTCACCATACTTTACAGAATACAAGCATTATGTCGGAAACTACGGCGGAAAGCTGATCGAAGTGAACACAAAACCAGATTTTTCGCTCGATGTCAGTGCAATAGCGGGGGCATTGGACGAAAACACGGCCGCAGTCCTGATCAACAGCCCGAACAACCCGACCGGAAAAGTATATACAGAAGCAGAAATCAAAGAACTTGCCGAAGCTCTTGAAAGCCACGGAAAAAAGACGGGCAGGTATCCTTTCCTGATATGTGACGAACCGTACAGGGCAATCATCTATGACGGAAAAAAAGTCGCTCCTTCATTCCCGGTATACAAGAATTCAATAATAGTGACGTCTTTCGCAAAGAATTTCAGCCTTCCGGGAGAAAGAATAGGCTATATATGCGTGAATCCGGCAAGCCCTGAAAAAGACGACGTGGTTTCAGCATGCATCTTCACGACAAGGATCCTGGGCTATGTAAACGCACCGGCTCTCATGCAGCGTGTCGTCGCAGAAACTTGGAACGCACCGGCAGACATGTCGCTTTACGAAAAAAGGCGAAACGAGCTTGTTGCCATACTTGACGAAGCCGGAATAGAACATTCTTCACCGGAGGGAGCGTTCTACCTGTGGTGCAAGGTTCCGGACGGATTTGAAGGCGATGACATGGATTTCTGCGATTACCTCAAAAAATACCTGATACTAGGCGCACCTGGAAGCGGATTCGGAGGAAAAGGCTGGTTCCGTCTTGCTTATTGCGCGAGCGAGCAGAGCATACTCAACTCAAGGCAGGCTTTCATAAAGGCAATGAAAGAGTGCCCCCTGAAAAAATAGCACAGGAGGAAATATATGAAGATTTTGATGGTTTCAGCCGAGGTCGTTCCGTTTGCAAAAACAGGCGGTCTTGCGGACATGGTGAGCGCGCTTTCCATACAGCTGACCAAAATGGGGCACGACGTAAGGATAGTCATGCCGCGCTATTACAGGATCGACAGGAAAAAGCTTGAGCTGATTCCGGGACCGATGGCGATTGCTGCAGGACAGATTGAAACATGGTCTGCCGTCTACAAGACAACAATGCCGGGATGCGACAATCTTCCGGTGTATTTCATAGACCACGAGGAATGTTTCGGACGCGACGGAGTTTATGGAACAAAGATGGAGACAGATTTCCATGACAATCCGTACAGATTCGCCGTACTATGCCACGGTGCATTCCAGCTCTGCCGAAAGCTCGGATGGTATCCAGATATAGTGCATGCCCATGACTGGTCAACATGCCTTGCTCCGGTTCTGGTCAAAAACGTATGCCGTTACTGCGGATTCGAAAGGACTGCTTCCGTACTGACAATACACAACCAGGGATATCAGGGACAATATGCAAAAGAACAGTTCCCGGCTCTTGGAATAGACTGGGGAATGTACTACGGTGCAGGATTCGAGCATCATGGTGGAATCAATTTCCTTCAGGCCGGCGTTTCCTGCGCTGACATGATAACGACCGTTTCACCTACATATGCGCATGAAATACAGACTCTTGAAGGCGGATTCGGAATGGACGGTCTTCTCCGCATAAGATCCGACGTAATCAGGGGAATACTTAACGGTGCGGACGTGGAGCAGTGGAACCCGGCGATTGACAAGAGGCTCCCGTTCAACTACTCGGTGAAGGATTTGAGCGGAAAGGCAAAATGCAAGGCCGAGCTTCAGAAAAGGATGGGTCTTGAAGTGAATCCGTCGGTACCTATAATCGGCATCGTAACACGACTGGTCGATCAGAAGGGAATAGCCGAGGTTTTCGCACCGACATACGGATCAATCTATCAGATTTGCACCGACATGAAAGTGCAGTTCGCAGTTCTTGGAAGCGGTGAAAGATGGTGTGAGAACGAAATCAACGAACTTCAGGGAAAACTCCCGAACCTCAGGGCATACATCGGATATGACGAGGGACTCAGCCACCTTATCGAAGCAGGAAGCGATTTCTTCCTCATGCCGTCACGCTACGAGCCATGCGGACTCAACCAGATTTACTCCATGCTTTACGGAACCCTGCCTATCGTAAGAAGAACCGGAGGACTTGCCGACACAGTGGAAAACTACGACGAGCACACTGGTGACGGAACCGGATTCCTGTTTGACCAGCTCACGCCGCGCGCAGTCTATGACACGGTCGGATGGGCAGTCTGGGCATACTACAACAGAAAGGACGACATAAAGAAGATGCAGCAGAAAGGCATGACCAAGACGTTCGGATGGGACAAAGCCGCAGAAGGCTATCTCGACGTATACAAGGAAGCACTTGCAAGGGGATGCGGAATCAGATAAACGGCAAGCCGGGAATTCATGGCAGTTTCCGGCATCATTAAAACTAAAAAAACACTGAATAATCCGAAAGCGGGTAGCATACTCCGTATGCTCATTCAGTGTTAACCATAAAATCTGCAATTTCGTAGTAATTCCTTACAGTATAAAGAATTACGAGAAATTGCCGGGAACCGCTGATTAATGCTTCCCGTATTAATCAACGGTTCCCTAAAGCCCCGGTTTAAAACAGAAATCCCCGGAACGTTTCAAGCACTGAACCGAACCGGGGATTTTTTATTCGAGCGGAGGGTTTAATACCCCGCCCCTCATCTTGAAACTGCGTTGCTAATAGGGGCGAAACCAGGGGTATTAAATCCGACTGCAATACCTTATGAGAACACCATACCGTGCCACAAGGTGGCGTATTGCTCTGCGGCGGGGTTGGTGATTTATTGTAACAAAATCCTCATTATCAATTAGAATTCAATCCAGCTTCCGTCCAATGAAAGATACCACTGGGCTATAGGTGACTGAGAAAGCGGATTGTACCATGCGATGCCTCCGTCGCCGTTCAAAAATGCAATTCTGTCTTCCGTAGATGCGATTTTTACCGGCAAAGCGGACGTTCTCCTGTACATCTTCACGCGTCCCGTTTCAAGGTCATAGGCATAAACCTGATGCTTACCGAGATTCGTATACAAGACCTTTCCCTCAATCTTCACGAAAGCTTCCTGATCTTCCTGATTGTACTTGAGGATCATCTTTGACTTTCTCTGTGATGGGAAATACCTGAAAACCTGCGTCGTAGTGCTTCCTGCAACGTCCTTCATCGTGATTCCATAAACGTTCTTGTCCTCGTTGAAATCACCGGCAATAGCATATGCAACGTATCCGTCGACTTTCAGTGCAGCAGTCTCCCCGGAAGAAAGAGATTTTGAAACGATAGGAGAATCCGTGCTGCTTGATGAAGCCTTTGCCACGTATACGGTGTTTGAAGAAAGCATCATAGCGTCCTGCACGGCATTTCCTGTATAAAGCTGGAGTTTTTTGCCCGTATCGATATTGTATCTTTCGACCTTTGAATTGGAAAGCGTATATACAATGTTCCTGTCAAAAATATGTGCGTTCACAACAGCAACGGCCGGGGTCATGAGGCTCACAGGTGAATTGGCGCCGCCCTCAGAAAGTGAAAGCTTCTGGAATGAGGTCTTGGCTTTTTTTGACCATAAGATGACTGTATTTGCATCAAGTATGAGCATGTCCGTCTGGCCTGCATTCTTTCCGACAAGCTTTATGTCCTTCTGTCCGCCGGATTCATATGAAGTCCTGTAAACGCCTGATGAAGTGAGGATGTAGAATTTACCGTCGAATGACTGCACGTCAAGTATTTTCTGATACATCTGCCTGGTAATCTGGGACACGGCATATCCCGTCTCCGATTTCTTGGCTTCATATACATTTCCGTCCGTCAGTCCGAACATCATGGAAAGCTCGTTTTTAAGCGACACGGAACAAAGCTTCTTTGCAGGCACTTCCGGGAATCTTGCGACCGTGGAAGGATTGACAAGCTTCGTGGAATCTTCCGCTTTTTCAAGAAGATCCTTTTCAAGCACCTTGCTCAGCACGACCGATGCATCCGAAGAAGTGAAATAAAGGGCGCTTTTATCGGCAGAATCCACTATGAGCGGATTTTTTACGGCTGAATCATAGAAAACCTTTCCTGACATGGCATCGACAATGTAAACTTTGTCCTGCTTTACGCCAGCAAGAAAACGTCCCTTTGATTTTTCACCGACGCCGAAGGACCTCACCTGTGTAAGATTCTTTTCAGTGCTAAGCGTCTGGAGAATCTGCATTTTAGCAAGGTTGTAGTATATGAGCTGCCCGGCTGAAGGGCAGTAGAAGATTGCGCTCTTTTCAGAATCAGCGACATATACGAAGCCTATCCTAGTTGAAATCTGGTCAATCTTCTTGACGAGCTTTCCGTCAGCGGCGTTTAATATGTAGTTTCCCTGTACTTCGGCCGTAGTTATGAAAAGGAACTTTCCTTTCGGTGAGAATGTCACAGAAACGACAGGTTCCTTGAACTGCTTGGTATATTTCCGGGAGGAAGTCTTCCAGTCCATGACCTCGACCTTGTGTATGCTTCCGCCGTCCGTTGCAGCAACCGCTACATCCTGTGATGCAGGAGACGCTGAAACAGCCGTTATGCGCAGGTCGGTAATCTGAAAATGCTCGCCTATATCATCCGCAGACCACTTCGTAATAAAACCGTCTTCACCGGCCGTAAAATATGAGTCCGTCTTGGCATGAGGATGCACGGCAACGACAGCACCTGAATGCGGCTCCGTCGAAACCTGCGGGGTCTGTGCAAAAGAAGGGAAAGCAAGTGCAAGACTAAGCGATGACAAAAACAAAATTCGTTTTACGTTTACCTTTTTCATATACAAAAGACTCCTTTCATTTACCTATAAAATAACGGATATCTCCGACTATTGCAAGCACAACAAGGCCGACTACGACAACAAGCCCGGCAAGCTGTATATAATACAGAAGCTTCGGATGCATTTTCCGCCTTGCAATCCACTCTATGAGAGCAAAAAGTATCAGTCCGCCGTCCAATATCGGGATAGGAAGCAGGTTGGTAAGGAAAAGCGATATGCTTATCAATGCAAGAAGCTCCAGCATGCTCGTTATGCCAGCCCTGAAACCGGCGGAAAAACCGTCCTTGACCGCGCTTCCCAGAATCGTTGTGACCCT
>JAFOTA010000089.1 GCA_017421145.1 Treponema sp. | reverse complement strand
GTCAAGACACAAATATGGATTGCACTTATCGTCCACCTTCTGTTCCTGATTTTAAAAGCACAGAACAGGGAATCGGACAGGACGTTTTCCAGCTTCTGCTCCGAGATTTCCGTGGTTCTTTTCAAGCACAGGGATTTAAACAAATGGTTCTCCCGGATTTACGAAAAGTACCCTCCAAAACCTTTGCCGGATAAAAACGTTTTATGGCTTTTTGATTGTTTGGCTGGTTAATTGGACAGGAGTGATACTATTTATTGAAAACAAAAAAGGTAGAGTTTGTGGTTTTATGTCAGACAAAACATACATTGCAATTGATTTGAAATCTTTTTATGCCTCAGTTGAATGCCGGGAACGTAATCTGGATCCGCTTACCACAAAGCTTGTAGTTGCGGACAAGAGCCGAACCAGTAAAACCATTTGTCTTGCGGTCACGCCGGCTCTCAAGGCATATGGACTCAGCGGCAGGAGCAGGCTTTTTGAAGTTGAGGCAAAGGCACGTGAAATCAAAAGACGCACCGGAAAAGATTTGGAATACATTGTTGCCGTTCCAAGGATGGCTCTCTACATAAAATATTCCACGCGGATTTACAATGTGTATCTGAAATATTTTGCGCCGGAAGACATTCACGTTTATTCTATTGATGAAGTTTTTATTGATGCAACAAGCTATCTTTCTTTTTATAAGCTTACGGCACATGAGCTTGCCGTCCGTGTGATCCATGACGTTCTTTCGGAAACAGGCATCACAGCTACTGCCGGAATTGCGCCCAATCTTTATTTGAGCAAGATTGCCATGGATATCGTTGCAAAGCATATTCCTGCTGATAAAGACGGCGTAAGGATTGCGGAACTTGACGTTATGTCTTACCGTAAGCAGCTTTGGTCGCACAAGCCGATTTCTGATTTTTGGCGCATCGGAAAAAAGACGGCGCGCAGGCTTGAAAAATATTTTATTCATACGATGGGGGATGTTGCCGTCATGTCGCTGAAAAACCCGAAGCTTCTTTATAAAGAGTTTGGAATCGATGCGGAAATTCTGATTGACCACGCATGGGGAATAGAGCCGGTCAGGATGAAAGATATAAAAAGCTACAGATCCGAAACGAAGAGCCTTGGAAGCGGACAGGTGCTACATGAGCCTTATGATTTTGAAAAAGCAAAAATAATCGTGCGTGAAATGGCCGAGCTTTTGGCTCTGGATTTGTTCAAGAAAAATCTTGTTGCAAGTTCGGTCGCTCTTTATGTAGGCTATGATGTCGAAAGCCTTGGTCAAAATGATTTTGACGGCGACGTTGTGCGCGATTATTATGGGCGCGAAGTTCCGAAACCTGCACATGGAGCATCCCAACTTGGAACGGAAACAAATTCTTCAAAGATGATAGTCGAAGCCCTTGTTTCAATTTTTGAAAAAAACGTCAATCCCAAGTGGCTCGTGCGCCGCGTAAACATAACGGCAAATGATGTAAAACCTTTGTCCGAACGCCAGCCCGGATTGTTTGATTCGCTCGATGAAAACGAGCTTGGCTTCAATCAGAAAAAAGAAGACAGTCTGCAAAAAGCACGCCTTGAAATAATGAGGAAGTTCGGGAAAAATGCAATATTAAAAGGAACGGATCTTGAAGAAGGTGCGACGACAATTGACAGGAACAGCCAGATCGGAGGTCACAAAGCATGAAAAAAACTGGTGACGTAAATCAATCTGCGGAAAATGAGCGCGATGAAAAATACTCAGACATCCTGAATTATGAGTGGACGGAAAGCTCCCTTGCAAACCGGATGCCTCTTTCCCAGCGCGCAAAAATCTTCCTGCCGTTTTCTGCATTGACAGGTTTCAATGAAGCGTTGGAAGACACTTTGCGCTCGGAGATTCAAGAGTTTGATCAAAAGACTTCCGTTGATGATTAAATGTGATTTTCTGCCTGCATTATGATTTCATAGTTGCATCGGTCAACTTCGCCCGTCAGACTTTGGTGCAGATGCATTCCGTTGCCGAGACAGTATTTCCATTTTTTGCACGACGCGCATTTTCCGGTTTTCATCCATTTGCGGTCACGCATGTTTTGGAATCTGTTGTTCCAGATGTCCATGAATTTTTCTTCGTAGATGTTTCCCTGAATGAGTGCCGGAGATCTTACGCTCAGGCATGCTCCTACGTTTCCGTTGCACCAGACAGATCCGATGCTGATTCCTCCGCGGCAAAAGAAAAACCAATCTCGGACTTTCAGTTCGTAATTTCCAAGGTAGCCTTCGCATGAATAATTCAGCTGTATTGATTTTCCGTCTTTATTTTTGTATGTCCGTGTTTCTGCGATAAAATCCATGAGCTGCTTGTACTGTGCAGGCGTAAGGGAAAGGTCATTTTGTTTTGCACGGCCTTCCGGAAAAATTGAAAAAATCCTCTGACGCTTGACTCCTGAATCTATTAAAAAATCCCTGAGCTTCGGAAGAATTTCTATGTTTCCCTTGTGCACGCATGTGATTACGTCGAACACAAGCCGCCCCGGATATTTTTCTTGGAATTCACGCACGAGCTTGATTGCATAAATTACTTTTTCAAAAGACTGCGGATTTTGCCTAAGGTGATTGTGCTCTTTTTCAAAACCGTCCAAGCTGAAGCTCAAAGATGTCATTCCGGCATTAAGCAAAGAAATGAAACGCTCTTTCGTAAAAAGCATTGCATTGGTCACTATGCCCCAACGGAATCCGCGCTTTATGATTTCTTGTCCGGCAATCTCCAGGTCATTTCTTAAAAGAGGCTCTCCGCCAGTTATGCATACCGTCAGATTTTTTACGGGATTTCTTTCTTTTATGTCATCGAGGACTTTTGCAAAATCTTCGACAGGCATTTCTTTTTCACCGGATTTTTTCGTGCAGTCGCTTCCGCAGTGAAGGCAGTTCAGATTGCAGCGCAACGTACATTCCCAAAAAAGATAATCCAAGCGGTGTTTTTTTATTGCAGATTTCCTGTACTTGAGAAAAATGAATCTTTTTAGACGGAACGGAAGATTCATGCCGGTCAAGCGTCTGTATCGCGCTCAAGCTCTATTTCAATCGTGTTGCCGTCAAAATTTTTCGGAAGATTGTATGCCCTTGTCTTGAAAGTTCCGTTTGAAGGACCGTCAACATCTTCGATTTCAAATTCTGCATAATCAGGAGACGGACTGAAGATTTCTGCATTTCCGTTGGTTCCGGTCGTGGCTTTGAGTGATGATGATTTTTCCGTTATGCGTAT
>JAFOTA010000088.1 GCA_017421145.1 Treponema sp. | reverse complement strand
GTGAACGGTATGTAAATCCGTCCGAAAATCATCAGAAGAACGAACGTGAGCACTGGGAGAATCAGATAAATCAATCCGAAGAAAATCTGGCGGACAGGTGACATTCTTCCTGTGACAACCAATACGGCAAGTGCGGCAAGGAAAGTAATCAGAAGGCCTATCCACGGCTCCACATAAGTTATGAAATCTTTCTGGACGATTGTGTTCACGACGTTCGCGTGGGTTCCCATGTTTGCATAGCGTTTTTGGAAAGGCGTAACTCCGAAGTCCGTACTTGATGTGGCGGAAAATCCTATGATGCAGAACGTTCCGTCAAGATATCCGCTCAGTGCCTCAAAGTTTTCGTTGTAAAGGATCGTCTCATCAATCAAGGCCTGTATATATGAAGAAACGGTTTCATCCGTAAGCTCAAGCTTTGAAAGCGCGTCCACATAATCTGCAAGGGAATCAAAAAATTGTTTTCTCGCCGAAAGATACTCATTGCACTCGGCTTCGGAAATTCCACCGTCGATTGCACTTCCGTCGGCTGAAAAACCAAGGCAGCGTCCGAGCATACCGGATTTTTGTGCGGAAAGCCTGTCATACTCTTCAACAAAATCTTCAGCGGACAGAACAAGCTGTGCGGCATCAGCGTCCAACAAATCAGCATCGAGTGCGGCAATGTCCTTCAGGTCGGCATCTATGGCGGCTTCTCCGTCGTCAAGGTACTTGAAATACATGACCTCAAGATGCTTGAAATTGTTTTCCGTCTCGTGATATTCCTCGTGCTTCCAGTTGATGAGCATACATCCGTGGCTGTCAAGAGGAATGCGTATGTCCTCGCGTGCATCCGAACCGGGAATCAGGGCATCTTTCAATAGAAGATAATTTTTTCCCCTGACAATCTCCTTCACGTCCAGCTTTTTGACAAGTGGAGCGAAAGCAAGCTGACCGACATATTTTCCGTCGTATTTGTTCAGAAGCTCGACCCTGCGCCTTGTTCCGTCACTGTCAACGAATACGTTGGTGAATCCTGCACCTGCAGCGTGGGATATAATCTTGTTGATTGCAGGAACGAATCCGCGCTCATCAAGAACTATGCTTCCGTTTTCCCTTCTCACAAGATCAGATTCCTCGGCATTGAAAAAGTTGTCGCCCGAAGTATAGTCCTTGGGATCCTGTACGTTCTGGAAAAGGAACCTCTGTTTCGCGTAATCGATGTTATTGTTGAACTCCTCGTCAACTTTGTCATCTTCGCTCGAAACGTCCTTGAGGTTTATGGTCATGGATGAATTTCCGAAATACTGGAGCGCCTGCGCGAATTTCATGTCGTAGTCGTCAATCAGATACTTTCCAATCTCCTGCTGGATGTCAGCAAGCATAGGACCGATTATGTCTACGACCTGATCTGCGGCTTCAGCTGCATCTTCCATAGATTCCGCACCGTCACGGAGATAATCCTTGTACTGCTCGAACACATCGACCAGAATGTCCTGGCCGTTCCTGAAAAGATCGGACGAAACCTTATCGACGTCGGTGTTTCTGACGGGTCCCGGCTTTGATTCCATCAGATACTCAATATCGAAAACGGCATCCCTTGCACCGAGCTCCTTCATCCTGATAAGAACCTCGCCCAGAATGTCGCGCGTCCATGGCCATTCTCCGTACACATTGATCGACTCGTCCCCGATATCAAGGAGAACAATCTTGTCATCGGCCTTGGGATTGTGGCCTGCGGCAAGCATTCCGTCGTAAAAGCGGTAGTCAAGCTTCTGGGTAATCTTCAGGGCTTCCATTCCGGCACACACAAGGGCGGTAAGCACAAGAACCCACACGGAAATATTCTTAAAAAACCAATTTCTCTTTCTTACTATATTTTCCATGACAAAAATTATAACACGTGATACAATTAAGGCAACATTTAAAATCAACAGCTTCTAAAATTTCGCTTTATTAGGAGAAGATATTATGAAAAAGATTCTTGCGGGCATTCTTTTTGCAATGCTGTGCATGTTTGCGGCGGAAGCACAGTCATCCCAGAAAATCGTGGAAATCGACGGTTCGGACACGATTACATACGGGCAGTTCTGCTATCTGATCGCCACGGCTGAAGGAACGGTAAGCGATGCGGCTTCATTCCAGCAGGCGTTTGATGAAGTAAGGAAGACAGGTGTATTCTATTCAGATGTATTGTCCACCGATCCGATTCCGATGATGGACGCGGCATATCTCTGCACAAAGACATGGAACATAAAAGGCAGCCTCATGTACCAGCTGACGAAGGCTCCCAGATATGCGTTCAAGCAGATGCAGGCCCTGGAAATCATCCCCCTTACGAGTACACCCACGTCGCTCATCTCCGGGCATCAGGCTCTGAACGTGATAACCCTTTGCATTGATTATACATCAAAAAAATAGGAGGAGCCGGAAATGAAAAAGACGATGAAGGCGGTCATTGCCGCAGCTTTCATGGCAGTTTTTGCCGTAAATGCCCACGCGCTTGATTTCGGAGGGCTTTTCAAGAACAACACCAAATTCACGACTCCGAATTTTCAGGGTATGGGAATCAATCAGCAGGATTCTCTGGTAGGATGGTTCAAGGCACCGATCACAGCAGACGAAAAGATTTATTTTTCGCTTGAAGCCGACGCCACTTTCAGGTATTCCACCCCTATGATGGGAAGCAATCCGGGAAGGACTGAATTCCTACTGAATCTTTCGCTATGCAAATTCACGATGTTCACAAACATATGGAACGGAATCCTCCAGCTGAACGTAGGACGCTTTGCAACCAACGACGCAACGAACATGGTCATCTCGCAGACCAGTGACGGAGCGCAGCTGACTTTCACATCCAACTATTTCAAGGCCATAGCCTACGCAGGATACACAGGACTCACGAACTCAAGATATGACACCATCATTCCGGGAGCTGTGTCGACGTTCGTACAGGACTCATCGATGATATACCAGTTCAACTCACCGTACATACTTACAGGACTGTCATTTTCACTGCCATACCTTTTTGCAAACCAGACTATCGGTCTTGAAGCATTCGCGGCATTCGGTCTTCCGGGCATAACCGGCAGCAACTGGGGCGACAACAGGGTCTACATAACCGCGCTCATGAACGGACCTATAGTGCAGAACCTCTACTACGCACTCACGACGACATTCGGAATCTACGAAGGAAAGGCTTCCAATCTTTCAAAATTTTCGCTCACATATTATCCGCCGGCATTGGATTCTTCGCTCAGCGCAGAACTTCTCTATGCATCGGGCAACAACGGATTCCTTGCGCCTTTCACCGGATTTACGAGCCAGTCAGCATACCTGGCATACGGCGGTGCGGCTGAATACACAGGCATCTTGAAAGCAGGAGCATCGGGAACCATACGGCCGCTTGAAAAGCTGTTTTTGAGCCTTGGTGCCGACGCTGTTTTTGCATGCCTGAATAATTTCAGCTTTTCAGGCTTCCAATGGTATACACAAATGCAGTTTCAATTGTATACTGATCTAAAGCTCGGCTTGAACGCATATCAGTTCATCAGCCCGGATACAAGCAAGAACAACCTGTCATTCGCATTGAATGTCACATTTGCTTTCTAGGGAAACACTGAATAATCCGAAAGCGGATTATTCAGTGTTAACCATAAAACCCGCAATTTCGCAGTAATTCCTTACAGTATAAAGAATTACGAGAAATTGCCAGGGACACTGAAGGAGGATTTATTATGAAAAAATTCACCAGACTGACGGTATTGGCTTTGCTTTTTGCCGCATTCTCCGCTTCTGCATGGGCTTTGGATGCAAAAATCACGGCTCTCACAGGTAAAGTAGAAGTTCAGACTGACGGAGCCACATGGAAAACGGCAAGAGTCGGTGACGTACTTAAAAAAGGCTCCATCGTTTCGACAGGATTCAAATCAAGCGCGACCATCAAAATCGACGATGCAACGGTCACCCTGGATGCAATGACCCGCATCACAATAGAAAAGCTTGCTTCCAACAGCTCTAAGAATCAGGCGAACCTTTATCTGAACAACGGAAAAGTTTCTGCAGACGTAAAGAAAACATCGGGAAAGAAAGTTGATTTCAAAGTCAGCTCGGCGGCTTCAACTGCATCTGTCCGTGGAACGGAATTCGTATTCTATGCAGACGGAACCATTTCCACTTTGGAAGGGCTAGTAAGCAAAGGTCCCGGAAAACCGGCGGCAGAAGTTTCGGCAGATGACAAGGCAGACGCTTTTCTCCCGGAAGACGGTGAATCCAATGCGCTCACCTCAACCAGCGATGTAAGCGGACAAAGGGAAATCCCTGTTTCAGCAGGACAGACAAGCAAGACCGACCAGCTCAGCGGAGCCCATGAAACACCGCAGGAAGACGCTTCAAAACGCAAGATGCCGTCAAAAGACCACGGAACCGAAACAATCGCCGACAGGGAACACGGAACTTCGCTTGCTCCTGAAAAATCTCCGATTGACAACGACATTCCTGAATCAAAGACAGGAACGCTTTACATCATCATAACCTTCAATGGAGATTAAAACGACACAAAAAACACGCAAGATGCTGATTAGTGCAAGACTGTATTAATCAGCATTTTTTTTAGTTTAAACCAAGCTTCATTTCTAACCAGGAGACAAGATGATTACGACAGACCTTTCGGGCAAAGACTGGTCCCTTTCAAATACCGGCACAAGAAAAAGAATCAGCAACATACAGATGAACATTCCGGGCGACGTACATTCAGCGCTGATCCGCGAGAGCATAATTCCTGATCCTTATTTTGAATTCAACGAAAAGGACGTGCAGTGGGTTGCAAGGGAAAAATGGAGCATAAGCAAGACTTTTTCTTTCCACCCGGAAGAAGGATGCAGGTCATATCTTGTAATGTCCATGGCGGACACCTTTTTCACGGTTTCGATCAACGGGAAAAAAGCGGGCAAAGGCGACAATTATTTCAGGGAATGGAGATTTGACGTAACCAGGCTCCTGAACGACGGAAAAAACACAATCACGGTGGATTTTGATTCTGCGGAGATACATGCCGAGGCTAAATCAAAGATGCTTCCCTACCCCGTGCCTTGCTCGACTTATGACATGTTTTCACCGCACAGAAACCTGGTGAGGAAAATACAGTGCCATGCAGGTTGGGACTGGGGACTTTGCCTCATGGCATTCGGAATCTACGGCAGCATAGGAATAGAAACAGTCCGCTCAGGCTACATACAATCAATAACGGTCAACACGGTTCCTTCAAAAAAAGCGGGGCAAAAAAATATATGGACATGCAGGACAAAAGTCCGTTTCAACTCAAGGTTTTCAAAAAAGATTGATTTCAAGATAAGCCTTTCCGGGCCCGGAATAGATTTTTCAACGGTACTCAGCGAAGAATGCGGCGAAGGTGAAAACGAATTCACATGGAACGTGGAAGTAGAAAATCCTGTGCTTTGGAAATCTGCCGACGAGCTCAAAGACGAAGGAATTTTTGAAAACGAGCTTTACAGGCTTGAAATCTCTTCGCTTAAAGAAAACTCAGCGGAAGAAGCGGACTGCACCATGGAAAAGCAGATCGGATTCCGCACGCTCACCGTACAGGCAAAACCGGACCGGCATGGAAGTTCACTTTACTATGAGCTTAACGGACGGCCGATATTCGCAAAGGGAGCAAACTGGATTCCAATAGATGCACTTCCAGAACGATGGACTCCGGAGCGATACAAATACTTCCTCAAATCCTGCGTGGATGCAAACATGAACAGCATAAGGTTTTGGGGCGGCGGACAATACGAAAGCGACGTATGCTACAATCTATGCGACAGGCTTGGAATAATAGTCTGGCAGGACTGTGCGTTCAGCTGCTCACTCTACCCTGCTGATGAAAATTTCCTTGAAAGCGTTGAACATGAAATAGAAGACAACGTGTACAGGCTCCAGCATCATCCCAGCCTTGCGCTTTGGTGCGGAAACAACGAAGATTTCGGAAGCCTCACCTGGTATGAAGAAAGCCGTGCTGACCGTGACAAATATATAATCGACTACGACAGGCTGAACCACGGAACCGTTGAACGTACGGTAAGAAGATGCGACCCGGAAAGAGCATGGTGGCCTTCATCTCCGTGTGCAGGCCCTGACAAATCATGCGACAACTGGCACAGCGACAATGAAGGTGACATGCATTTTTGGAGCGTATGGCATGAGCGAAAGGACATAGAAGAATATCTTTCGATAAAGCCGCGCTTCGTTTCTGAGTTCGGATATGAAAGCTTTCCGTCACTTGAAGGAAT
The DNA here is from genome assembly GCA_017421145.1 of Treponema sp. The sequence continues at coordinate 505 of JAFOTA010000088.1, read as the reverse complement.
AATGGAATTCGCAGGAAAAGAAGACATAAATCCGACGGCTCCGGTCATGGAATGGCACCAGCGTTCACCGATCGGAAATTCAATAATGCTTGAAAATTTCTGCCGCTGCTTCAAATTCCCTTCCGGTGCGGAAAACATATTTTACCTGAGCCAAGTACAGCAGGCGCTTGCAATAAAGACCGCAGTGGATTATTGGAGGAGCCTGAGACCACATTGCATGGGTGCGATGTATTGGCAGCTTAATGACGTTTGGCCGGTGGCATCATGGTCTTCAATCGAGTATTCGGGAAAATGGAAGCTTTTGCATTATGCGGCCAAAGAGTTTTTCAAGCGCACAAGGATTGCGCTCATAAAAAAAGACGGAAAGATTACGCTCAACGGAATCAACGAGTCAAGTTTTCCGGTCGAAATGGTCGTCACTATCCGCGTGATGGATTTTGAAGGAAACGATGCAATAAAAAGGATTTCGTTCCACAAAAGGCTTGATACCGATGTTTCGGAAATG
>JAFOTA010000013.1 GCA_017421145.1 Treponema sp. | reverse complement strand
CGTAGCGGTTAAGCGAAAAAATCATGGGAGGAAGCACTTTGTAATGACCTTTCCTTCCGTAGATTTCCGCTCCGAAATGAAGGCCGTCAATGTATTTTTCAACCAGCCTGTCGGAAACGTTTCGCCCGTTTTTCAGATAATGCACTGCCTGTGCGTATGATACAGCGACTTCCATGCCGTATGAGCTCAATCCTACGCAGTCTTTTATTACCACCGGAAAATCCATTGCGGCGACTTCTGAAAGTATGAAATCCTTGTAGTTGTTGGTAAGAAGCGATTTGTTCCCGCGTTCAGCCCAAAAATATTCATGGTGCACGTAAACGGAAGGAGGGCAGGGAAATCCGTTTTTGTTCAGAAAATCAGCGGTGTTTTTTTTGTCGAAGCAGATCAGCTGGGTTTCTTGTGGAGAGCATACTGCGTCAACCCCGTGCTTTCTAAGCTCGTCGGCAATCATCGAATCTTTCAGTCCCATCCAGTCATACGGCGGAGTCCAGAAAGTCATTGCTATTGCGATATCTGGATTTTTCTCCAATATCACGCCTGCAAATTCCGTTGCGGAAATCTTTTCGGTGACCGTGTATGAAACAAGCTCCGATTTTTCTTCTATATCATTTGATTTTATGTCGAGCAGAAAAGAGCCCGGCATCTGCGTTACGACCGAAAATCTGTGTTCCGGGTATTCGAGTGCCAGGCTGTCAAAACAGTCGCGGCGGAGGGGATAGGTTTTTATGATCCTTTCCTCTCCTGAAAAAATGTTCGAGCTTGAGCTGTAGAAGACGATGTTCATTTTTTTCGCGCGTCTCTGAAAACTATCTGATTGAATCTATGTTTGCATGTCCGGCAGAAACGAAAGGAAGCACGTTTTCTTCCATGTCGATCCTGAGCAGTACGAAATGCGGTCCCGGTGCAAATGCTTTTTTATACCAGTCCGGATCTGCGTTTGCGTCTATGGAATCTATTCCGAATCCTGATGCTATGGACAAAAGGTCAGGGGATTTCTTGAATTCCGATGCGCTGTAGTTTTTGTTGAACAGATACTGCTGTTGCTGCCTGACCATGCCCAAGCTTCCGTTCTGTAGCACGAAAACGGTAACGTCAAGGTTCTCTTCTGAAAGCGTTGCAAATTCCTGTACGTTCATGAGTATGCTTCCGTCACCGCTTATGCATACGATCCTTTTGTCAGGGTTTGAAAGAGCCGCACCCAATGCCGTGGGAAGACCGAATCCCATGGTTCCGAGGGAGCCGCTTGTAAGGAGCTGACGTGCCTTTGTGACAGGATAGTACTGTGCCGTCCACATCTGATGCTGTCCTACGTCCGTGGTCACTATGATTGAGTCCGGACTGATTCCTGCTTTTTGTGCCATGTCGGGGATTTCCTTTATGAACTTGCGCGGATTCACTGATGATTCAGGTACTGATGCGTTCCTTCCAAGCTCAAAGCCCTGCGTCTCTGAAAAAACTTTGCGCAGGCTTGAAAGCCATTCTTCCCTTGCTTTTCCTTCCGCACTTGATTTTGCGTCCGCTGATTTTTTTGCTATGCATTCAGTAAGAAGAGGGAAGGCAGTTTCAACTTCACCGGTCAAAGAAAGGGATGCAGGAAGAATCTTGTTTATTTCCGCGGCGTCAACGTCTATGTGCATGATTTTTGCATTCGGGCAGAATTCTTTTATAAGTCCCGTGGCCCTGTCGTCAAAACGCACTCCGGCTGCAAGAACTACGTCGGCATCATGCATCGCAAGATTCGCGCAGTATGAACCGTGCATTCCGAGCATTGCAAAATTGTCCGGGTAAAGCTTTGATACGGCTCCAATTCCCATTAGCGAGGAAACGACGGCGGCATTGTATTTTGAAAGGAAAGCTTTTATTGCATCGTGCGTTTCAGGGTTGTTGCATCCGCCTCCAAGATAAAGGACGGTCTTTTTTGACGAAAGCAGCATGTCGGCCATCTGCGAGATGATTCCTGGAATTTCTGATTCAGGAGTAAGGAATCTCTTTGCGAATTCAGAGTGCTTTGAGTCGCCTACGGATTTGATTTCCGGCCATTTTTCGAATTCAACGGTCTTTGTCTGAACGTCACGTGGAACGTCTATGAGAACCGGCCCCGGTCTTCCGCTCACTGCAATTGAAAATGCTTCCGGGATTGCATCAAGAAGTTCAAGGGGGTCTTTTACCATTATGGAATGTTTTGTTATAGGAAATGAAAGTCCGAAAGTGTCCGCTTCCTGAAACGCATCCGTTCCGATCAATGAAGTGTTCACCTGCCCTGTGATTGCGATGATTGGAACTGAGTCACACCTTGCATCTGCGACAGCCGTAAGAAGGTTCATTGCACCAGGCCCTGAAGTTGCCATGCAGACAGCCGGTTTTCCGGTAGTGCGTGACATGCCCTGCGCTATGAATCCAGCTGCCTGTTCCTGCCTTACGAGGATGTGGCGTATGGAGCTTCTGTTCAGCTCGTCATAAAGCGGAAGGATTGACCCTCCGGGAATTCCTGCAACGGTGGTGATTCCGTGCAGTTCCAAAAGCTTGATAATAATCTGTGATCCGGTGGCTTTAATCATAATTCGTCTATTTTATATGGTAGACGAATTTTTTTCAACAACCGCCGTCAAACCTGAAATTCGTCGATCTGATTTCCGATTTTCGCTATGGAATCTTTCATCTGGTCGCTCAGGCTTGTGAGGAGGCTTCCGGTTTCGTTGATTTTTGAAGCTCCGCCCGACATCTGATCCATGCCGTCCTTGATGCTTTCCGTGGCTTCCTGAAGCTGGTTGATTTCCTGAAGAATGGCTTTGTTTCCTTCTGACATTTCAAGCGAAGCGGTGCGTACTTCGGAAGTGCTGTCGTTCATGTTGTTAAGTGCAAGTGAAATCTGCTTTGAACCGGCGCTCTGTTCTACCATGGCGTTCTTGATTTCCCTTACGAGCGTCGTAGTGTCGTTGATTCCCTGGGTTACCGTTCCGAAAGCCGTTCCTGCATCGGTTGAAGCCTGTACGATCCTTGAAATGGTTTCTGAAATCTTTTTGAGCTGGTCTCCGATTGTCTTTGACTGCTGTGAAGATGTTTCCGAAAGCTTTCTGATTTCATCCGCGACGACAGAAAATCCCTTTCCTGCTTCACCTGCGTGGGCTGCTTCGATTGCGGCGTTCATTGCAAGGAGGTTCGTCTGTTCTGCAATGCTTGAAATGACGGAGTTCGCTTCCTGCAATGTCTGTGATTCCTGCTCTATAGTCTTTATGAGGTGGTCAACGTCTTCCTGCTTTTTGATGCCCGTCACTGCCTTCTGCTCAAGGTCTTCGAATGCGTCCGACATTTTTGTGACCGAGTTGTTTACGGAATTTATGTTTCCGATCATCTCTTCGATTGCAGATGAAGCCTGTTCCACTGAATCTGTCTGGTTTTCGATCATGCGGTTAAGCGAATCTATGTTCGATGCAATCTGGTTGACCGCGCTTGCCGTCTGGTTTACGGAATTCGTCTGCGTGCTGATCTGGTTTCCCATT
>JAFOTA010000087.1 GCA_017421145.1 Treponema sp. | reverse complement strand
TATTCAAACGTGATGTTCTCCATAGTACGTGAAAGCCATGGCGTTTGCTACACACCCATGTCATATGTTCTCGGCTCGAAAGCTTCGGTGGGACTGGAAGAATTGTACAGCCTCTCGAACTACGTGGATTTCTCATATGCAATGGACAACGCAAGGCAGCTCATGGCACTGGGAATGATCGTCAACGGAACGAATCAGGGAGGAAGCTATTCATTCGACACGATTGAAAACGTCCTTGAAAGCTACAAGAACAAATTAATCAACTCAACCTACAGTTCACAGGCAACCACGGCGGGCATAGCATCCGTACTGACCACGAACCTTATGGCTTACGGAAACCTTTCCCATGCAGACAAGCAGATTGAGCAGCTCAGGAATACCACTGCGGATCAGATCAGAAGCGTGTTCCAAAAATACTGGATCGAATCTCCTGAACGCTGGTTCGTAATCGTAGGACCGGAAGACAAAGACAAGGTCATGTTCAAAGATTATTGATGGCTGTCTCCAAAAGCTTAGATTTTTAGAGATACATTTTATCCGAGTGCCGGGCTTCATGTTCATCGTGGATCCCGGCATTTTGTTTTTCTGTAATTTCAGCTGTTGAAAAAATCAAAAAAAATATATAGATTCTTACCATGATTCTTAGTGCAACGTTTTCAAAACCGGCAGGAAAATGCAAAGAGATTTTCGGAAAGGAATATATAAAAATCCGTATATGGAAAAATCCGGCGGCAGGGATAAAACCCAAGTCTGAATATGAAGCCGAGTTTTTTACGCAGACACAGGCATTCCAGAAAAAAATGAGCGCGGAAGAAGTAGATGAATTTATTTCGCTCTATGCCGGGACTGCATTCAAAGCAGTGACGGCGCAAACCGAAGATGAAGAAATCACGGTAATGTCGAACAGGCACGGAGAAATAAAGGAGCTTCGGAAACCGCGGAAAAACAAAATTGAAATTACGGGAAAAAGCAACAGGAAAAAAAATTATATACTTAAAGAAGGAATCCCGGTACCGTTTTTGGTAAAGCTCGGGGTCATGACAAAAGACGGAAACGTCATCGCACAAAAATATGACAAGTTCCGCCAGATAAACAGATTCCTGGAATTCATAAGCGACGTGATTCCGGACGTAAAACGGCTGACTGCAAAAGAAGAAGGGGCGCAGGAAAATCCGTTTTCAAAAGAAAGGCCTCTTCACATAGCAGATTTCGGATGCGGAAAATCATACCTCACGTTTGCGCTCTACCACTATCTCAGGGAAATAGAAAATCTTGACGTGGAAATAACCGGACTTGACCTTAAGGCAGACGTTATAAAAAAATGCTCTGACCTTGCGACGGAACTTGGTTATGAAGGGCTTCATTTTTATGTAGGTGACGTAGCGGAATTTTCATACAGCCATAAACCGGACATGATAGTTACCCTTCACGCCTGCGACACCGCAACTGATTATGCGCTTGATTTTGCGATGAGAAACAATGCAAAGGCAATACTTTCGGTACCATGCTGCCAGCACGAAATAAACCTTCAGCTTGAAAAAAAACACGGCATAAAACCGGAAAGTCCCCTTTCGCCGCTTGTAAGATACGGTCTGATCAGGGAACGGCTCTCATCACTTGCAACGGATGCCCTGCGTGCGGAACTTCTTGAACAGAACGGATATTCAGTGGACGTGCTTGAATTCATTGACATGGAGCATACGCCGAAAAACATTCTGATCCGTGCAGTGAAAAATCCTTCCATGGATGAAAGCCGGGTTGAAGAAAGCAAAATCAGGGTCAGCGCGCTTTTAAATGAGCTTTGCGTAACCCAGACTTTGTCGGAACTTCTAAGAAAAAAAAGCTAGAAAAGTTTCCTGCATTCAAGATAGAATCTTTTTTCGCTTGCTTCTCCCATGCTGAAGCTTTTTCTTGGGAGAGGTCCCCTTCCGCTGATCGTTGCGAAGAACGAATCTTTTGCAATCGGAGGAAGAAGGAAAGTGAGCGCACCGTCTTTTTGTCCAAGGCGGAAAACTTCATCGCTTCCGTGTATGTAATCGATTTCGATTCCGCTTACTGATTTTTTTTCATCCGCAATAAATTCATCGAGCACCGGCTGGAATCTGGCGACCGCAAGTTCTTTGACCGGAGTTTCAAGCAGCACAAAATGATTCTTTCCGCTTTCAGTATAAACGAATCCGAAAGAAGCCTGGGATTTTTTCACTTTGTCTTCAAGTTCATTGGCACTGCCGCATTCGCTTACCGTTCCGCCGAGATTTTTCTGCACGTATGAAATGGTTTTCTGAGGATCCGCTCCGAACAAAACGCGGTGGATCGGTTCGAAGGTAAGCCCCGGATCATAGATGTTCACAAGCTCGACCAAAGCGTAGCGCACCGGGGAAGACTCTATTTCTTCCTTTGATTTTCCGGCACGAGAAAGTTCTTCCTTGTATTCATCCCAGACAGCTTTTGCCGTTGCAAGCGAATGGTTTCCGTCACCGACCGCAAACATGAACGAGCTTCCGTCTTTTTCAGTCCCGGCTTTTTTGAGCGATTCAAGCGCAGAATAAAGTCTGTCCAAATCTTCTTCTGATTTTATGCTCCATCCGCTTATATGACCGGCACCCATCATAAGCTCCCCGTCATAAACAGGCTCAGATTTTTTTGCGCTCTCACCGGCGGCTTCAATCAAAGTATGGTCAGGGTCGTTTACCAAAAGCATTATGTGGGGACTTTCAAGCGGAGCACCACGGCGGATTTCCTTTCTAGGAGGAATGCGTTCGACTATCGTAGCTTCGGTTGCACGAACAAGCGCCCTGCTCATCGGTTTCCATTCATAGCTTTCAAGGTCAAGGGCAACGACAAGCCCCTTCCTCACCCTGCCGTAGCCTGTAGTCCGCTCCACATATATGAATTCTTTTTGCGCAGGAGAAAAAACATTTCCTGACAAATATCCGTTCATAGTATTCCTGATTTTTTCAATACGCTCTTTTCTGTCGGGAGAAGAAAGATAGACTTCCGGCAGTATGATGTTCAGCGTAGAAGGTTTTTCACCGACCGCATCGGAAACTTTTTTCCAATAATCCAGATCCTGAGTATATTGATCGCACGCAATCACGCTCCAGGATGACAAATCTTTTCCGGCCGGCAAAAGGATTTCCGGTACCGCTATTCCGAATTCACTAAAATTTTTCATAATCAAAAGTATATAGCGAACGGAAAAAATGTGCTATACTATATGCATGGGTGATTTTTTCTCACAGTCGCAGGTTCAGTCACAAAAGCAGGCTCAAATACAGACGCTCAGCCAGCAGCAGCTTCATGCCCTGAAAATTCTTTCCATGGACACGAACGATCTGCGGGATGAAATTGCGGACGCGCTCAAGGACAACCCGTTTTTGGTAAGCGGCGACAAAATCCTCCGGAAAGATTTTTCACTCAGGGACAAAACAAAAAGCTCTTCGAACGTAAGCCATGCGTCACAAAAATCAAGCGATGCATTCCAGGCAATCATTGAGCAAAAAGAAGACACAAGGGAAACTTTAAAAGAACATCTTTTGCACCAGCTTCACATGGAACGCCTTACACCTGCTGAAACAAGAGTGGGCGAAAAGCTTATCCACAATCTTGATCAGCACGGGCATCATGTTCTGGAACCTGCGACCCTGCTTGCAAAAGACGATGCTGACGAAAACCTGGAGACGCTCGAAAAATGCATCAAGCTGATACAGTCATTCGATCCAGCCGGTACATGCACGAAAAACGTTGAGGAAAGCCTTCTTGTCCAGGCAGAGCAAAACCCGGATGCAGACGCGCTTTCAATGTTCATACTCGACGGCCACCTTGATTTCATAAATCCCCCGGTTCCGTCACGCACGGAGAAAAAAATAAGGGCATACATAGAAAGCCTCAAAAATCTTTTCGGACTGAGCGAAAAAGAAAAGTCTTACATGAACCTAAGCATAGGCGAAGAAGACGTAAGGCGTTCAATAGATTTCATAAAGACCCTCACGCCGTATCCTGCTGCAGGATTTTCAAGCGACGAAATCCACTTGATAAGCCCGGATATTTATGTCACGGAGATTCCCGAAACAGATTTGGACACAGACCCGGAAAACGAAAAAATCCTTATTGAAAAAAAGATTCTCAAAATCAACGGACGCTATTGGAAAATCCAGGTGCAGAATTCAAACATACCGGAAATTTCGGTCATACCGGACATTCAGAATCTTGACGCGCAAAAAAAGGAGCTGAAATCAAAAATAGCGGCGGCAAAGGAATTCGTCGAGATGCTTGAAAACAGAAAAAGCACCATAGAAAAATCAGCATGGGAAATAGTCAAGGCACAGCACGGATTCTTTGAAAACGGAACAGGACATCTTGCACCGTTCAGGCTTAAGGATCTTGCGGCAATAATCGGGGTGTCGGAAAGCACGGTCTCAAGGATGGCAAACGGAAAATACCTCCAGTACAAGGGATCCGTATATCCGCTCAAATATTTTTTCGAAAACTCAATAAGCGCACCGGCACAAACGGAGCAGGACGGAGAGCAAAAAAGCCTGAGCCGGGACAACGTGCAGCTGGAAATCAAAAAAATCCTGGAAGAGCACAAGGACGACAAAAAAAAGCTGAGCGACCAGAAAATCACGGACATACTTGAAGAGCGCGGGATAAAAATAGCACGGCGCACCGTGGCAAAATACAGGGGACAGCTTAACATCGAATCTTCCTATGACAGATAAAACTGACAAATGCGGCGCAAATTCCTTATAAACACTTGAATAAAATGAAAAAATCCGGCATACTGGAGTCCCTGTGATATCTCGCTGGAAAGGATGGTGAAAAAGAGCATGGCAACAATCAATGTTGATGACAATGAGAACCTTGAGAAGGCAATCAAACGTTTCAAGAGAATGGTTGAAAAGGAAGGTATCATCCGCGAATTCAAAAAGCGCGAATACTATGAAAAGCCTTCTACGATCTTGAACCGCAAGAACAAGACTCTTCAGCGCAAACTGATGAAGAAAAACCACAGATCACATGATTCAAAATACTAATAAATCATCGTGAACCAAAACCCTGGATCAAGCGTCCGGGGTGTTTTTTTTATAAATGGATTTTATTTATTTGGAATTCCCGGATAAAAGCCCGTCAAGATTATAGAGGTCTTCAACGCCGTCCACAAGCATTCCGCCCATGCCAAGCTCCAGAGGAAGCCGCAGGTCAATGTCGAAGCGGTCACCGATGGAAAGGCAGCGTGAATATTCAGTTCCGGCGGTTTTTACTGCAGCGTCCAGGCATTCTTTTGCAGGCTTTGATTTTTTGCATGTATCAAGCCCGATCACGTCCGGGAGAAGGTCGTCCACACCGATTGCAGCAAGCGTTTTTTTCGCCGCCATGACCGGGTTGTTCGTAAGGCACACAAGCTTGTACCTTTGCCCGAGCTTTTCCAGCTGACTTCTTAGATTTCCGTCTTTTTTAAGGTAATGAGCGGGTTCCAGAAGAGTGTTGCGCCAATCTATGCTTTCTTCGATCGGGATGCCGAATGCAAGCAGCGTGTTTCCGAGGCTTATTTTTTTTCCTCCGTTGCGTTCGCTCCATGCCTTCCTGTACCTGTGGATCTGCCAGCGCGCGTTTTTTTCGCTGATTCCCATCAAATGAGCAAAATGCCGTATCTGGGCATCGACCTGCTCAAAGACATAGAGAGGGTTCGTATAAAGCGTCCCGTCAATGTCGAATATGATGGTATCGAGATGTTCTGGAAGCCGGTAAATCGTCATGGCTCATCCTTGGACACTAGCCCGGAATAGAGCTACTCTGAATCCGCAGCACCGCTTTGTTTTTCGGCGGCAGCCTTTTCGTTGATTTTTTTCAGCGTTTCCTCAGGCACTTTGGCAAGATCGTTTTCCGCAAGCTTTTTGTATTGTCCTGGAAGATAACCGGGTGCAACGTTGTCATAGATATGGAGGATTTCATTGAGACGCGGAACCGCTTCGTCATATTTCTTCTTTTTTATGTCGATGTGGGCAATCTCAAAATTCGCCTCAACGTAGATTTTCGGGTCGTCGGGATATTTTTCCAAAAGCTGGCCGTAATACCATTTTGCAAGGCCTGTCTGACCTGCGTCGGCAGCATTCTGGGCAAGCTGTATGATCTCACGGTCATCGTCAGGGATCTCATCAGGGACTGACGAGCATGAAACTACGGCAAAAACCGATGCCGCCATAAACGCAGTATAAAAAACATTTTTCAGTGTAAATCTTGAATATTTCATTTCTCTACTGTATCATTTTTTATTAAATTGATACATACCTTCCTTAGATAATATGAAGCCCCGGAAAGGGCTGCGTTTATAAAACAAATGTGCCGGAAAAAAGGTTACGTGGAGGAAAAAATGATTAAAGCCGGAATTATAGGTGCGACGGGATATGCCGGGGTTGAGCTTTTGAGGATTCTGCTCCGCCATCCGCAGGTGGAAAAGATTTTCGTAAGTTCCGTAAGCTTCGAGGGACAGAACATCGACGACGTTTACCAGAACCTTCGTGGTCAGCTTGGTGAAAAATGCGATGCAGTGCTTCTTACGGCAGATGAAGTAAAGGAAAAATCAGACATACTCTTCACTGCCCTTCCGCATGGAATTGCCGAGCAATATGCTGATTACTGCGTCAAAAACGGAAAAAAGCTGATTGACCTTTCGGCAGATTTCCGCTACGGAACCGATGAAGAGACTTTCAAGACTTGGTACAAAAAAAGCTGGGATTTCCCTGCAGTGCATGAAGAATCAGTTTACGGCTCCCCTGAAATGAACCGTGAGGAAATCAAAAAGGCAAGGATAATCGGAAACCCGGGCTGCTATGTAACCAGCGCGACGCTTGCCCTCATGCCGGCACTCAAAAATTCACTCGTTGAAACCGGATGCATAATCGTTGACTCAAAAAGCGGCGTGACCGGAACAGGACGCAACCCGAGCATGAAAAACCAGTTCAGCGAGTGCGGAGAAAGCTTCAGCGCATACAACGTGGGAAAGCACAGGCACCAGAGCGAAATCCAGAGGAACTGCACGCAGATTGCAGGAAAAGACGTGAACGTAATCTTCACGCCTCACCTTCTTCCGCAGAACCGCGGCATACTGAGCACAATCTACGCTCCGCTCAGCGACGAGGGACTTAAAAAAATCTCGGGAGAGAATCCTCTTGCAAAAATCCGTGAAATCTACGCGGACTTCTATAAAAACGAGCCGTTCGTAAGGGTTCTTCCGGACGGTGTTGATCCTACCACAAGGACAGTGCGCTACAGCAACTACTGCGACCTCCAGGTTTACCTTGTGAACGGCGGAAAAATGCTTGAGATAATCAGCTGCCTTGACAACATGGTCAAAGGAGCGTCAGGTCAGGCCGTACAGAACATGAACCTCATGTACGGATTCGACGAGCGGACTGCAATCGATTTCATTCCTCCGGCATTCTAAGGGAACGGCCGTTTTCCTCCCCCTTTAGTCTCGGTTTCATTATGCCGAAAAGAACGGAAAGGGGGTGGAATCATGTTTTCTAAATTCAAAATCTTACTGGGCATTTTTATAGCCCTTTCTGCACCGGTTTTCGCACAGACAGCAAATCTGACCATAACTCCTGACGACATACTGATTGAACGGAGCAGCGGCGAGATAAAAGGAACGACCGACAAAGGCTACAACCTTTATATCCGCAGGAAACCCGGCATGAATTCCGTAATGCTCGTGGAAACGCTCAAAGACCCGGAAGGCAAAAGGGACAACTATGCATTCAGGGCGCGTGAATACAACAAAATCAACGGTGATGAAATCCGCTTTTTGGACGGAAAGAAGCTGGACTCCAAATACGCAAAATACAGCCTTATTTCATCAACTCCCACGATGCACCAGAATCTAGGCGAATGCTTTCTTATCTACATTCCCGAAACGATGGACTGGGGATATCCTTGGAGCAGGCACGGAAGCACGGACATTGAGGAAGGAACTTTCATAAACATAAGGACTTTCGAGAAAAAATACGGCGACTACACCGGCAGATGGCAGGACAATCCGCTTATGTTCACCTACTCCGACACGCTTCCTGATTTTCCGGAAGAAGATGACGTTGAAGAAGAGTACATAGGACTCAGCGACAAATACAATCAGGATACGGCGCAGTCATTCAAGGAAATCGCAGAGACGACCAAGGGAAAGGCTTTTTATTCCAAGGGGCCGAAATCTCTTTCAAATGAAATCAAAAAGCTGATCAGCAGGTTCAAAAAACACCTTTATCTGGACATTGTTTTTGCAATCGACACCACCGGAAGCATGAACGATGACATGGAAGCTCTTCAGGAAATGCTCGTGCCGGCTCTCATGGAGGAAACCAAATCTTTCAAAAGCGTGAGGTTTGCGCTTGTCTGCTACAGGGACTATACAGACAACTATAATTACAAAGGTCTCCCGGTAAAAATCTTCGGATTCACTTCAGATGCGGAACTTTTCAGGCAGAATCTTGAATCCATAGAGATAAAGGGCAATGAAGGCGGTGACGTTCCGGAAGCTGTCTACGAAGCCCTCTATGCCTCGATGGAATACATGGACTGGAGAAGCGAAGCGAAAAAATGCATAATGCTGATCGGGGATGCGGAGCCGCATGCAAAACCAAAGGGAACCAAAAACATAGGCAAGGAAAAAATCTATTCCATGGCAAATGAAAAGGACATTGAAATAGACTGCATCATCATTCCGAACTAAAAACCGCCAAACAGCCCCGGACTATAGAAAAAAAAACAAATTTAATATAAAATAAGTATGATGGAAGGAAATTCGGGTTATGATTCATCATGATCCGTTCCTTTCAAATACTGCACAAGACATTGTAAATTTATGGAAGAAAATGATGTAAAAGAAGCTGAGGGGAATGAAGCCGGCATTGAAAACGGAGCCGATTTCCAGCAGCAAAAGCAATACGAATATACACCTGTGAGCATAGAATCTTTTTTTGATGCGGAAGACAAAATTGAATCCGACGTTAATCCGGAGGACATAGGGCTGACCGTTCTTTCCGCGCACCAAGAAGATTTGGTGCAAAACCTCCGCGCGAAACTCAAAGTCACTGCCCCTGACAGACTGGAGATTTTGGACCGCCGTTTAAAGGATCTGAAGAAACTTGCCACGGCCATCGCAAATTTCCCGTCACTTTTGCAGAGAACGAACCTCAACACAACCGTCCGTACCCCTGCCGCGCTTGTTGACAATATAATCTCGTATCAGGAAGACGGAGACACATTGCTTCACATGCCGTCCAAGGCGACGCTCGGAAAAGGATTTCTCGTGACAAAAATACACACGTTCTTTTCCATGTCCAAGCTGGCAAAAAGATTCGCCGAAATGGATGACAAGGAAGTAAAGAAGTATTATGACGAAACGGTAAGCATGATGTTCACCCTCATGGCGGAAGACGTTTACATGAACCTCATAAAGGACAAGTCTCTTTCCATGGATTTGAGGCAGGAACTTGCAAACGCACTGATCATCCTTTGGGAACACCGCTCAGACCAGACGATAAGCGACATTGCCCCGGTTCTTCAGGCCGTATGGAATGCAAGGCGCACTTTGGCTCCTGCTTTCGGAACCATGATGGGAACCAGCGAGCTTCTTCTCGTGAGCATACAGATGGACGCACAATGGACCCAGTTCATAAAAAAGCGTCTCGGCGATCAGGAAGTCTCACAGGCAATGGAAGAGTTTTTGTTCGGTCTTTCATACGAGCAGATTCTCCGTCTGCGTGCAATACTCCGTGAACAGGGCGTAAAGGCGATCGGACGTGATGAAGTTTCCTCATATCTTGGAGAGCGCGTCAAAACGGACGTAAGCATGGACTACAGGGATTTCTACCTGCTTTACACGGTAAGGCGCGACAATGCAAGGGCAAGGCAGAGGCTTCATCTTCCTGGGCCTACTAAAACGCTTGAAGACTTCTTTATCCGCTTCGTGATGGAGCAGAACGCAGAAAAGCAAAAAAATGATTCCGTGTCGGTTTCAGGCAGCTCAGAAACGCATCAGCAGTAAACGCCACGGTCAAAAAGAGGAATATATGTACATTACATGTCTTGATTTGGAAGGGGTTCTTGTCCCTGAGATTTGGATTGCATTTGCAAAAGAGTCCGGCATTCCTGAGCTTACGCGCACGACAAGGGATGAGCCTGATTATGACAAGCTTATGAAATGGAGGATCGGGATTCTCAAGGAACACAAGCTTGGATTGAAGGAGATTCAGGAAACCATCGCCAAAATCGACCCGATGCCGGGAGCAAAAGAATTTTTGGACGAACTCCGCTCAATCTGCCAGGTGATAATCATAAGCGACACGTTCACTCAGTTTGCGACACCTCTTATGAAAAAGCTCGGATGGCCTACAATCTTCTGCAACAGCCTTGAAGTTTCAGAAAGCGGAGAAATCACCGGATTCAAGATGAGGTGCGAACAGAGCAAGCTGACTACGGTAAAGGCACTCCAGTCAATCGGCTACCAGACCATCGCATCTGGTGACAGCCACAACGACCTGGGAATGATACGTGCAAGCAAAGCAGGTTTTCTGTTCAAGAGCACAGACAAAATCAAGGCTGACAACCCGGATCTTCCGGCATACGAAACATACGGCGAGCTTCTTTGCGCAATCAAAAAATCTATCGCCGAATAAGGCTGTCAAAAGGAAAATGAAATGAGCTTGAAATATTTTTTCATGGAGGCTTTCTCCAAAAACCAAAAGGAAAGTTTCCTTCAGCATCTGGAAAACCCGGAGCTGGTCACGGACGTTCCGGAATGGTGCTACAAAAAATATGACGTGAAAAAAAATGAAGACGAAGAAAATCCTGTTTTCATAATAAAGTCAAAGACAAAGGAAGCTGTCAGGGCAGTTCTCTACATCTACGGAGGATGCGGAATACTCGGTCCTTCAAAAAGGCAGTTCAAGATGGCAGCAAAACTTGCAGATGCAACAAAGTCCGTCGTCTACATGCCGTTCTATCCTCTTGCCCCGAAAAACAACGTGAGGTTTGCATTGCGCTGGCTTCAAAAAGTGTATGCAGACATGCTCAAGGACTGGTCGGCAAAAAAGATTGTGTTCATCGGTGACAGCTACGGTGCGAACCTTGCCATGAGCCTTTGCTACAGGGTTGCAGGAAGACCGTCAAAGCTCGTGATGATTTCCCCGGCTATCGGACTTGACAACGAAACCGGGCTTGAAAACCGGAAGTCATCGGAAGCAAGCGACCGCATTATGAGCGTTGAAGCCGACAAGCTGATTGCGCTAAACTGGTTTAAGAACGTAAGGGTAGATTCATCGGATGCAGATCCAATCCGCGTTGACTGCTCGAATTTTCCTCCTTCATGCCTTTTCTACGGAACAAAGGAGCTTTATGCAAAATCCGTCGGCCAGCTGATTTCAAAAATCGAAGAAGGCTACACACCTCTTGAAGTAATAAAGCGGAAGATGGGTCACGACTGGGCAATCCTTCAGGACACGCCGGAAGGGAAAAAAGCACTGAAGCAGATCGCCGCATTCATAGAAAAGGAATTCGGTCCGGTACAACCAAAGGTCGCAGTGCCGGAAAAAACCGAAGAACCGGAAGATGAGCAGGAGGAAAGCACGGAAACCCCGGAAGAAAACGGAGAACCCCAGGACTGATTGAGAAAATCATTGATTTATGATACAATTTTCAAACAATACGATATTTTAGGAGCGTATAAAATGACAAAGTTGGTTTTAGTCCGCCATGGCGAATCAGAATGGAACAAGCTGAACCTTTTTACAGGCTGGACAGATGTCGAGCTTAGCGAAAAGGGACGCGAAGAAGCAAAGAATGCCGGAAAACTTTTGAAGGACGAAGGCTATGATTTCGATGTCTGCTACACATCATACCTCAAGCGCGCAATCCACACATTGAACGGAATCCTTGATGAAATGGACAGGAACTGGCTCCCGGTCATCAAAACATGGAAGCTCAACGAACGCCACTACGGAGACCACCAGGGAAAGAACAAAGCTGATGCAGCCGCAAAATTCGGTGAAGATCAGGTAAAAATCTGGCGCCGCTCTTTTGACGTAAAGCCGCCGGTTCTTTCTGACGACGACGAAAGGTCATCAAAGAAGCTTGCAATGTTCCGCGACGTGGATCCTTCATTCATCCCGCAGAACGAATCTCTCGAAACCACAATCCAGCGCGTAATTCCTTACTTCCTTGAAGAAATAAAGCCGGCAATGAAGGCTGGAAAACGCGTGATCATCGCCGCACACGGAAACTCACTCCGCGCATTGGTATACTATCTGGACAAGATGACACCGGAGGAAATCCTTGGAGTGAACATTCCTACCGCAACTCCTCTCGTATACGAATTCGACGATGACTTCAACGTAATCAAGCATTACTACCTCGGAGACCAGGAAGCAATCGCGGCAAAACAGGCTGCAGTCGCAAACCAGGGAAAGAAGCAGTAAGTTTTACTGAAACATAAAAGGGACTGTCAAACGGCAGCCCCCTTTTTTTTTACTTTTCCTTAATCTGCAAAGAAAAGCTCGGCTTCAAACGAGTTTCCGCCCTCTATTTTTCCGGCAAACACAAGCTTCTCCCCGTTTTCCGTCCGCTCTGCGGCATTCAGTATGTGAACGGTTTCGTCAAGCATCGCTTCCTTTGAATAATTGATCCTGAAATCAGAAAGTCGGCTCGTCGAATATTTTCTGGGCAGCGCATCGGCAATAAAGGATCCGTAGCGTGAATTGGTCGTGTGTCCGTTTGAATCCAAATCAGAAAATCTGATTTTCCTTGATTCAAGTTCGGTCATGTTTTCCGGGAGCGTTATTTTGCCGGGCTTCATGCATCCGTCCTGACGCTGGTAGTCGTTGGGTTTATGGAGATTGAAATCTTTCGTGGGCATTATCCTGCGGACATCAAGGTTCACTACGATCCATGAGCTTAGTCCGTCAACGAGAAGTTTTCCGCTTTCGTCAAAAATCTTGTATGCACGCTTAAGCTGGAGAGGCTCCGGTTTTTCTTCCCATGTCACTACCGAAATGCGCTGGTTTTCCCTCGGCATTTTGTGGAAATGGAACGAAACCCTTGAAACGAGGATTGCAAGTCCGTTTTCCTTGAGGAATTCCCTTGAAAGCCCCTGCTGCCTGTAATCTTCCACCGCCGCATCTGACGTTATCCTAAGAAGCTCGTTCAGGCTGAAATTTCCGTTGATATCTGCCTGTGAAAAGCTCACCTGGGTTTCATAATGAAAAACGATCCCGTCATCTTCATGCCAATTTTTGTATTCAGTCATTTTTTACCTCTTCTGTAATCCATTTTCCGACAGATTCAGCACCTTCCGAAAAATCTACCGAACGGATATCCGCTTTGTCAGCCGCCGGATGTTTTTTTATGAACTGATCCGTTATTTTTTTCGTTTGTTCCGCAGACACAGATTCTCCCTGCACGCATACGACGAACGCACCACCGAGACAGGACTGGACTTTTTCCTTCACAAGAGGCGTCATGTTGTTTTCAAGTACCGTCAGCGCAACGTCACCGGAGCATTTTCCTCCGAGCCTGCACACTATTACAGGATGCTTTGCGCCGTCCTTTTCATTGTCCGGTGAAAAAGCAAATGCAGTTATGCCGGCATCCGTTTTTATCTCCCTGAATTTCTGCGCATCAGGTGAAAACCAGTCGCTGCATTCTGTCATGTTTTTTTCAAAGCGCGGGTGGCTCACGGTAAAATCGTATGTTTTTTTCCACCGCATTCCCATGCCTGTTTCATCGTAAACAAAAGGAGCCGTAAGAGGATTTCCACGCTCCGGTTCAATTTCCAGGGCAATATGGGTCGCCGCCGACGCCTCGCTGTCAGGAACGGATTCTGCATCCTCATCTTCGGATTTCATTATTTCGTTTCCGTCAATGTCGCAGAAACAGGCTCTCTTTACAGGAAGATTTCCGTCCGCATCATTTCCTTCGGATTTTACCATGACCGTGAATTTTTCAGGCTCAAGGTCTTCCTCGGTGAAATTTCCTGCATCCGGTCCTACGTTCAGTATTATCTTTTCAATGCCCGGCCCCCAGTCATATCCGCCGAAAACAAGGGTGTATGAAAAATCTTTTTCCCTGTACTGCTCGAATACTTTCTGCACCGCCTTTCTTCTCATTTTTCCCGTGATTATTACAAGCACGATCAACGCTGCGCAAAATACCGCTCCCAAAACTGTCTGCATTATGTCACTCCCCTAAAAAATCCCGGTTTCTTCCGCCGGATCTGTTTCTTTTTATCATGCCGCGTATTTTTTTACCCAAAAGCCTCTTTTCTTTTGATGCCGCAGTCGGTTTTGTCTTCCTGCGCCTTGGTTTTATGTATGCCGCGCTTTTTATCCAGCTTTCAAGCCGTGAAAGAGCAATTTTCCTGTTCAAGTCCTGGGAACGCTCGTCATCCACGCTTATGCAGATACATTTTTCCCCGTTGATTTTGCCGTCAAGCTTTTTGAGCACTTCCGAAAGCTCTTTTTCATCAAGCCCCCGGATTGCACTGACCGGAAGAACCCCGCATGCCTTCGTGTTGACTTTGTTGACGTTCTGGCCGCCCTTTCCGCCGCTCCTGCAAAACGTAAAGACAGTGTTTTCCGCTATCGATTTTTTCAATTCTTCTAGATTCATCATATAAAAATAACTGGAAAAACGCTTTTCTTCAAGATGTGACCTTTTTATGACCATTTTCCAAAGCCGACATTACGTTCGTCATCTTGTTGCAAGGGAAAAAGTAACCTATAATGTTTATAAGGCTGAATGCATCTGTATAATCAGGAGGCAATTATGAAAGCAGGCAAAAAATTATTTATTTCCGCTCTTTTTGTTTTTTTGGCGGCAGGCATTGCATTTCCGAAAGAAACGGAGCCGCTGGATGAAAATTTCCGCGTGGAGTTCAATGCATCGGACTATGTTTTCGGCGGATTTTCCCTTATCGGACTTACAACAACGGTCGGAAACACAACCGATCTCGGAGTGGACATAACTACGCTGAACAACAGGTTAGGAGTAAGGCTCGGAGTAATGCTCAGGGAAAGCTACATCATGGGAATCACGGGAAATCCCGGCAATTTTGAACTGACATGGAACCCGTACATAGGAATAAACATTTTCAACGCATGCGTGATTGCAGGAAGCATTTATTACAAGACGGAAGACGGTTTCACACAATCGTTCCTTCCGTATTTTGCGCTAAACTGGGACTTTGACCTGATACCGCTGAAAAACGGGCATTCAAGCAGCCTTGCACTGCGAGTCGGCTCTGATTTTTACATTGACTTAGTTGACAACGATGATCCAGAAGAATCTATCATAGTCCTGCTTGCTTCGGCATTTACACCGAAATTCTACGTGGGACTCACATACAAAATCGGCTACGGCGTAAAATTCGGAAACAAAACGCCTGAAACAAAATATACTGCACCAGTATCAAGGGAAGATGAAAAAGACCGTGAATACAAGGATGAGGAAAAACCGCACAAGACAAATTTCTCGGTTCCTGACATGACACAGGAAGATGCAGGCACAAACGAAAAAGATGACATTGAAGAAGAAAAGCCTGCAGCTGAAGACGCACCTGATTTCTATGATGCTGACGATCTGGGAGTGCTTTTTGCCCTCTAGATTTCAAGGATTCAGTCGGTTATGGAAAATTCCGTGAGCCTTCCGATTTTTAGGATTTCCTGAATCAAAGGCTCAAAATCTTTGGGGTCTGAAAGATT
>JAFOTA010000012.1 GCA_017421145.1 Treponema sp. | reverse complement strand
TCCGAAGGCTCCACACGTGCCGTGTATGTCTTCTCCATCAGGTGTCTGCGCTGT
Organism: Treponema sp.; assembly: GCA_017421145.1. Next base: position 3,019 of record JAFOTA010000012.1, on the reverse strand, counting down.
ATCGAGCACAGGTACTCATAGGCCTCCTGGGTCCTTGCGAATATGACCAGGCCTGCCGTTGCGGTATCCAGCCTGTGGACAGTCCCGTATTCCCACGGGTTGATTCCCCTGACACAGAGGATGTCGGGATACTGGACGGCGACCATGCCAAGGAGCGTGCCCTCCATGTCCTGGCTCTTCAGCGGGACGGTGGGAACCTCATGAGGCTTGTCTGCGATCAGGAAATCATTGTTCTCATAAACTACAAGCATGGTGACAGAGACAGTTTGTGGAGTAATGTGTTTTTTTGTCAAGTTGAGGCACTGTCAACTTGACGGATGGGTGATTATGGATGAAATTTAAGCCATGAGCAGAGAAAACATTTTGTCAACACCTCAGGAGAGGTCCAACGCACTTCTCAAGAACGTATATCTGTGGATGACCGCAGGACTGCTTCTCACCACAGTCGTAGCTTATGTCATAGGCTCCAACCAGCAGCTTCTGAGCAGGCTTTTTTTAACTGCCGCTGCCGTTCTTTTGACAGGAACCTTCGGATTCGCAAAGGAATCAACACTCATTGATTTCACTCAGCTGGATGCAAATATCCTTGAGAATGAAGAGGGTGTTCCGCAGGAGAACGACAGAACATTAATGGATTATTCTGTTGCTGCTGGTGCAACGTTCACTGGTACACAGAAGTCACTTATGAAAACATCATTGGCACTGCCAAACTGGGAAGTCGTTCTGAACTCTTCAGCAAGAAACGTTCAGTCAGTGGCTCTCTCACAGGTTGTTGCAGCTGAAGTAAAGAGAGGTGACCAGCCTTTCGTCGGCAGCAATGTCATGGGTGTCCGCATCGTATTCCCGACATGGAACAACAATGCAAACGCCAAGATCGTACCACCTTTCGAAATTCAGGCTTATGAAGTTCTTGCAGACCGCGATGCAAACGGCGTACCGCAGGAACAGTCTGACGAGCAGAAAGGAAAGTACCTGTTCGAAGACGGATTCGGACTTATCCGCAACGTCGGAACAATCAAGTCTATCGCTTGTACAACAATGGGTATGAACTTCCCGCACCAGCTCTATGTCCTCCTCAAGGATCAGGACAATGTTGAGCGCCGCTACCTGATGGGCAACCTCATGTTCGACGGATGGAAGACACTCCAGTGGAACAACCCGAACTACATCACAGAAGTCCGCACACGCGAAATCAGGGTTTACCCGATCTACCCACGCGGAATTCCTTTCGTGAAGTTCGCAGGATTCCAGATCACACGCGATGCTTCTGACATTGGTGACAACTTCATCGGTTACTTCAAAGATGTAAAGGTTATCTATGACCTCGCAGTTCTCGAAACAGACCGCGACATCGATGACGAAGACCTCTGGGGAATCATCACAAAGAAGGAAACAGAGCGCCAGGCTCATGAAATCAGCAAGCTCGGTGACAAGCAGGTTAACCGCTACATCGAAAAGCAGAAGATGGCAACAGAGGACACATTCACAGCTTCTTTGAATGAGGATTCTGATTCTAACGCTGGAAACTAATCAGTAAGGCAGTGAACGGTTCTTTCGGATCGTTCATTGCAGGCTTTGGATTGCAAGCCGGTTTTAAGGCTGTATGCGACAATGCCGGTCAAGTACTGGTAGCAGAAGGTGAAACCGCCCCTTTCCGGGCGGTTTTTTATTTGTTTTTGAAAAAAAACTGCCTTGCAGTGAACGTCAAGAGGTTCAGATTGGATATTCCGAACAAGCTTAGGATCAAGGAAATATATGAAAGTTATTTCGACACTTTCAACGAGATTCTCCTGAACATAGAGCAGAAGCTGAAAAAAGCCATACAGATACAGTCTCTCCCGACCTTCAAATCCAGGATAAAATCATTTCCGTCATACTACAAGAAGATATTGCGCCAGAAGCCTGATGAATCCTCCGAAGCAAAAAGGCTGGTCACATTGACTGACATGATCGGAATCCGCGTGATATGTGCATTTATTGAAGATTTGTCGGTCGTTCAGAAAATCCTCCTGGAAAACTTTGACGTAAGGGAAGTGGAGAAAAAGGGAGCCAACCAGTCGTTCAGGGAATTCGGCTATGAATCCGTGCACATCCTCATTTCCATACCGGAAGACTGCATGCCGGTAAAATATAAGAAAGATCTTCCGGACGACATGGTATGCGAAATCCAGATCAGGACGATCCTTCAGGATGCTTGGGCGGAAGTGGAGCATGAGCTTATCTACAAATCAGATTTCAATCCTTTTGACAAGCCTCTAAGACGCAAGCTGGCATCCATAAACGCAAGCCTTTCTTTGGCGGACACAATCTTTCAGGAAATACGCGACTACCAGAACAAGCTGCAGAATGAGCTGGGTTCAAGGCGCAATACTTTCTATGAAAAGGCGGACGAGCTTACTGCGGAATCAGGAGGAAAACCCTATGCAGTCCCTCAGTATATATATGCACCCTCAAAGACGGACAGCATAGACGACCTTGTTCTGCAGGCGCTTCATGAGCACAATCAGGGAAATTTCACAAAGGCCGTGGAAATCTACACCCAGATCATAAATTCCGTTCCGACTCCTCCTTCCGTTGTGCTGGGCGTAATCTTCAAGCACCGGGGCATGGCATATTTTGCTATGAGCGATTACGAGGACGCGCTTTCTGATTTCAAATCCAGCGTGGAAAATGATCCCAAGGGGTTCAGGTCGCTTTATTATCAGGGTATTGTGTCGAGCATAATGGGGAAAGAGAAGGATGCCGTCGAAAGTTTCACCCGGTCTCTTGAAATAGACAGATTCCAGAGCCACGTGTATTACAGGCGTGCCTTGTCCTACTACAACATGCAGGATTACGTGAAGGCCATGGACGACATCAATTCCGCAGTGAACCTGGGGCTTGAAGATGATGCCGTAAGAGAGCTGAGGCTGAAAATAGTAAAAAAATTCGACATGAACTGAGAAAATCAGGCTTTAAAAATTTTTGAAAAAAAAGCGGTTTTTCCGCGGTTTCCTGTTGACAAAAGCTTTTTAAGCAT
>JAFOTA010000086.1 GCA_017421145.1 Treponema sp. | reverse complement strand
GTAATATTCATCCCGAGCTTTTGCGACTTCGATTGTTGCAGTAGCCTGACCACGACCAATACCTTTCTGTTCGCGTGTGATACAAATTGAACCGCCACCGATACCAATCTTGATGAAATCAGCACCAGCCTCAGCAAGGAAGTTGAATCCGTCTGCGTCAACGACATTTCCTGCACCGACTTTTACATCTTTACCGAATTTTTCGTGAATGTCTTTGAGGGCCTTTTCCTGCCAGTATGAGTAACCTTCGCTTGAATCCAAAACGAAAACATCAGCTCCGGCCTCAAGCAATTTTGGAACTCGCTCCATGTAATCACGAGTGTTGATACCAGCACCAACGATATAGCGATGTTTTGCATCAAGCAATTCAAGAGGATATGTATCGTGGGTAGCATAGTCTTTTCGGAAAATCAAAGAAATAAGGTTTCCGTCTTTATCGACAACTGGAAGCTGGTTGACCTTTTTGTCCCAGATGATTTCATTGGCTTCACTGAGGGTGATTCCTTCCTGACCAGTTACCATATCAGCAAGAGGAGTCATGTATTCAGAAACCTTTGAGCCAGGCTTACAATGTGAAATTCGGAAGTCTTTTGAAGTGATGATACCAACGAGCTTTCCGTGAGCTGAACCGTCCTCTGTGACGGCACAAGTTGAATGACCAGTCTTTGCGCTCAATGCAATTACATCTTCAAGAGTCTGATCCGGGCGAACATTTGAATCAGAAGTAACAAATCCGGCCTTGTAAGACTTAACGCGTGCAATCATCGCAGCCTGGTCTTCGATTGACTGGCTTCCATAGATGAAGCTGATTCCACCCTCTTTTGCGAGTGCAATAGCCATTTTGTCGTCAGAAACAGCCTGCATGACAGCTGAAACCATCGGGATATTCATGCTGAGAGGAGAGACCTCGCCGGCCTTTTTATTGTACTTAACAAGCGGAGTACGCAAGCTTACATTGTCAGGAATACATTCCGCACTAGAATACCCCGGAACCAAAAGATACTCACCGAATGTGTGAGACGGCTCTGAAAAATAAAACGCCATGATTTTCTCCTTAATAAACTCCGCGTTCGCGGCACTGTACAATTAAAATTGAAATAGTATATCAAGAATTCAAGCCTAAAATCAACTATCTTTGGCAAAGATGATTTTACTGAGATTCCAAAAAGTGATTTCGTTCTAAATTTTGCAAAATCTAAACGAATTTTCTTTAAAAATAAATCTTTCTCATTTATAATTATCAAGATAAATTCAACGGACGAAATTTACGCTGGGGTTAACCTTCTATGAAAAACCTTGATATTAAAATAGCCTATCTCAATGACGATTTCAAAATCGTAGACCGAAACAAAGAGTTCTACACCTATTTTGAAACCGTAGGCTTTGTTTACACTGACATAGAAGACATCGTTTCCCCGGAACACAAAGAAAAATTCATAAATTTCGTAAAAAGCAAGGACAACAAAGACAAATTCCGCGTTTTTAGATTCAAGAAGATTACCGGTGAATTTTTACAGAATATTGTTTCCGTAAACGAAGACATTCTCAACGGCAAAAAATACCGCACCCTTCACATTGTAACGGTCATATCCGCTGTTGAATTCATAAAAGAATCTCTCGCTTACGAAAAATTTACAACTTACGCGCTCGGTCTCACCAACGAATACATTTTCATCTACCGGCAGTCTGACCACAATTTCAGAATGAACAACTTCATGAAGGACAAAAATGTCGTTGTATACGAGCAGGACATTGATTCATGGAAAACTCAGGTTCTTGAAGACGGTCTGATTAACAAAAAAGATACTGTTGAATTCGAAACAAAAATCAACGAGCTTAAAGAGTGCCGTCCATCGTTCTCAATGACGGTCAATTCTTCGCTCCGATTCTCTCAGTCAATGTTCGAGAACCTTGTTTTCAAGGCAGTCCGAACAGAATTAGACGGCGAAACATACATGATCGGGCGTATGTTACCTGAAATCGCCATTGAGCAGACACAAAAATCAAATGAAATCATCGAAGAACTAAAAATCGATTCTCTGACAGGCACTTACAACAAAAAAGCCATCCTCAATTTTGCCCAGAACCGATTCGTTGAGGGCACAAAAGCCGATGCCATGCTCGCAATCGTTGACCTCGACCACTTCAAGCCTGTAAACGATGCTTACGGTCATCTTGCGGGCGACAAAGTTCTTGCAAAGGCTGGCGGAATCCTCAAAAGAATCGTCGGTGATAACGGAATCGTCGGTCGCTACGGTGGTGATGAATTCCTCCTCATCCTCGAAGACATGGGCGAAGAAAATGTTTTCCGAGGTCTTTTCCGCACAATCTGCGTTGACATTGAAAGCGCATTCAAGGACATGTTCACCGACATCAAAGTTACGGCTTCAGTCGGTGCGGCGAGCTACAAAAAAGACGGAAACAATTTCGATGAACTTTTCAAAAAAGCTGATTTCTGCTTGTACCGTGCAAAAGACAAGGGCCGCAACAGATATGTCTTCTTCCGTG
>JAFOTA010000085.1 GCA_017421145.1 Treponema sp. | reverse complement strand
ATACCTTTTGAGTTGCGCATGATGATACGCTGGAATTTTGAGATGACCTCCGGGTTTGCAATCTCGTCGGAAATCTCCTTTTCCTTTTTCCTCAGGTCTTCAAGCTCCGCATTGTAGCTTTCAAGGCTTGAGTTGAGTTTTTCGCTCATCTCGTTGAATTCGTCTTCTGTGAGCTTGATGTTCTTCTCTTCGTTTTCGAGGCTTTCCTGCATTTCTTCAAGGACTTTCTCCTCGCGCTGCAGTTCATGCCTTATGCTTGATTCCTTTGCCTTAGCTTCGTTGATGAGCTTGTCAAGGATTTCATATTCACGGTGCGTCGTTGTCGCATCCATGTTCTTTTCGTTTGTTTCCCTTTCTTTGTCAGCAGATTCAAGGTCGGCCTGCAAAGTCTTGACCCTTTCTTTCTGCGTTTCAAATTCTTCGGATTTTTCAATGAATTCTTTCTTCAATAAGTCAAGGTTTTCTTTCTGGCTGTTCAAATCTTTCGGAAGATCCGCAACCTTCTTTTCAAGCTCGTATTTTGAATTAAGTATGTCCTGTAATTTTTCCAGTTCTTCTTTTATCGATGTTACTGACATCTGCATTGGTGTTTGACCCCGCTTGTTTTTTTTATGACAAATATGCTGCCAAAGATAAGCAACTATACATCATTTTATAAATTCTGTCTATAGATGCGATAAGCGCGTGACGATAGCAGTGCTATAATCCGCGCTTTTTTTGCATCAATCCATATAGTCCCTGAGTCCGGATGCCCTTCTAGGATGCCTGAGCCGCCTGAGAGCCTTTGCTTCAATCTGCCTGATTCTTTCCCTCGTAACGTTGAAGTAAAGACCCACTTCTTCCAGCGTGAGCGAATATCCGTCGTCAAGGCCGAACCTCATCTTCAGGACTTCCTGTTCACGCGGAGGCAGGGTTCCAAGCACTTCCCTGAGCTGTTCCTGAAGAAGCTTGTATGAAGTCTGGATCGCCGGATTTTCCACGTCCTTGTCTTCTATAAAATCGCCGAGAGAGCTGTCCTCTTCCTCACCGATCGGGGTTTCAAGCGAAATAGGCTCACGTGCCACGTTCTTGACCTGCTTAACCCTGCTGACCGGCCATGAAAGCTGCTGTGCGATCTCTTCGTCGGTTGGTTCGCGGCCAAGTTTCTGAACGAGCTGGCGGCTTTCACGCACGACCTTGTTTATCTGCTCTATCATGTGCACCGGAACGCGGATCGTCCTTGCCTGATCGGATATGGATCTCGTAATTGCCTGCCTGATCCACCATGTTGCGTAGGTGGAGAATTTGTATCCCTTGCGGTATTCAAATTTTTCAACGGCCTTTATGAGACCTATGTTTCCTTCCTGAATCAGGTCGAAAAGCTGGAGTCCCCTGTTCGTGTATTTTTTCGCTATGGACACGACAAGGCGGAGGTTCGCATTGATGAGCTTGTTTTTTGCCTGCTCCATCATGAGTTTTCCGCGCTCTATTTCCTTGGTTTTTTCGACGATCTCATCCACGCTGTTCTCGAATTCATATTCAAGGCGGCGGAGTTTCCTGTCGATTTTCTGGATCTGCGTGTAGATTTCACGTATCTGATCCGCGGTCATGCCCAGTTCTTTTTCAAGCTTGGTCGTTTCCGAGTGGGTCGCAAGCCTTCTTCCTATTGAGCGTAGTCCGGCGGTATCGGTTATACGCAGTTCGCGCATCCTTTTTTCCTGCTTCCTGTGGAAATCGTCGATCCTTTCGGTGGCATCGATGAATTTGCTGCTGAAATGCTCGATTTCTTCCGTCTGGATTTCAATCCTCTGCAGTTCCGGGATGATTTTGTCCCTGAACGCCACAAGCTGAGGATCCTGGAAGATTGCTATGCTCTGGTCGTTTTCGTTGAGCTGCCTTTTCAGGAGCATGTACTGCTTCATTTCTTCCCTGAGCGGCTTAAGGATCATGCTGTATGAACTCTTGAGGCGGCGTTTTTCTGCCATTTCCTCGTTGATTTCCTTCCTTGCGCGTCCCTGCTCATGTATGTCGATCTTGGTGAATGCTTTCTGGGCGATTATGAAGAATTCAGGAATCATCATCCCGGAATTCTTTATGACGTCGATTATTATGTTCTGGCCGTCCTCCATCTTTTTGGACAGATAGACTTCCTGATCTGCGGTGAGAAGGTTTTCCTTTCCGATTTCGCGGAGGTAAAGCTTTATCGGGTCGTCGATCGTTATTTCCTTGTCGCTTGTGGTGACAAGACGCTGGCTTCCCGTTTCGTCGATCTTTGCTTCGACAATCGTATCGTCATCTTCGAGTGCGTCTGCAAGATCCTCGTCGTCAACGTCATCTTCGGCGTCTTCTTCAAGGAGCGCATCAGCCTCTTCCATTACCTGTATGTTGTTTTTGTTGAGGAGCTGGAGAACTTCCTCCATTCCAGAAGAGTTCACGAAGTCCTGTGTAAGGATCTCGGTGATTTCGTCCCATGAAACGACCTGCTTTGCACGTGCGTAATTCAGGAGTTTCTGCACTTCAGGAGGAAATTTCTTTATTTCTTCGTCGCTTTCATCGCTGTCATCGTTTTCGTCATCATCAGACATCTGATCTTCTTCGGCGGCTTTCCGGCTTTTTTTGCCCTTGGCTTTCGGTGCCGGCGAATCTGACGCTTCCGTTTTTTTTGCGGGCTTTTTCTTCGTCGTTTTCGCGCTTTCCTTTTTTTCTTCTTCAGGCTCGGCATCTTTCGGTGCTTCTTCCGCCTTTGCATCTTCGGTTTCCGGCGTTGATTCGGAATCCTCTGATTTTTTTGATTTTGCCTTTGGTTGCGCTGTTTTTTTCGTGCTCTTTTTTGTTTCTGCCTTTTTAGTGGTAGATGACTCAATCTTAGCCATGGGTTATCCTTTTAACAAAGCAATTTGTCTGTCAACATCAATTTTGTGCGACAGCAAGTCCTTTATCCGGTTTTTATCTTCTGGTAATGAGCTTCGCTCCAGCCGTTTTATCTCTACCAATATATTTCGGCGTTTTTTGTCCAGAATATTCCGTTTTAAAAGAATAATGCTGTCGTTTACCGATTCTTCGACATGGGATGAATATTCATTCATGGACTGCATTATCAGGTTCCTGAATTCATCCGACGAGCACCGGTTCAAGATGCTGGTGACAGAAAAAGTCCCGCCTTCAAGACATTCTTCCATAATGGAGAACATCTCTTTTGCCTGGTTATCATCCAAATCTTCCTGAGAAATTTCCTGCTTCATTTTCTGAAAGTATTGCGGGGTGTCTGCTATTGCTGTAAGAACAGCCCTTAGTTCTGAAGTCAGCCTAATCTTTTCATGCTGACTCTGAACGCCTTGTCCGGTTCCCGCAACTCGGTCTATGCGCCGGGAAAGTCCAGTGCGATTGGAATAATCTCTTTTTGCGGCCTCCAGGTCGATTTCGAATGCCTGGCACAATTGTTCCAGACAAGCCTCTTTCTGAACATCCGACTGCAATACATCCAGATACGAAAAAAAATCCAAACAGGCTTTCATCTTTCCTTCTGGATTTTCTTTTGGGTACAGTTCACGCAGTTTAGATAACAGATAATCACTATCAAGTATAGCATTGGATATCTCATTCGTCAAGGTTTCTGGGCCAAAATTTATCATTATTTCTGCCGGGTCTTTTCCGCCCGAAAGACGTATGACCTTGACCGTGATTCCGTGCTTGCGGCACATGTAGATTGCCCTTTTTGTAGCCTTCTGCCCTGCGCCGTCGCTGTCGAACGAAAGCTGTATTGAATCTACGAACGGCTTTACTATCGTAATCTGCTCGTCTGTCAGGGATGTCCCGAGTGGAGCCACCGCATAGTTTATCCCGCACTGATGGTAGGCAATGCAGTCCATGTAACCCTCGCAGAATATCACAGTCCTGTTTTCTCTTATGCTCTGCTTTGCGAAGTTGAACGCATATAGGGTGCTTCCTTTTTTATACTGTATTAGATCCCCGGAATTTATGTATTTCGGCGAATTCTGTGCATCCCCGCGCAAAAAGCGTCCGCCCATAGCCACGCAGTCGCCTTTCCTGTCAAAAATCGGAAACATCAGCCTGTCGGAAAAAAAAGCTATGTCAGGGTATTTTTTGCTGAAAAGCCCGGATTTATCAAGGAATTCCGGTGAAAAATTTTTTTTGAGCAGGAACTGCCTGAGCCATCTGCGGTCTGCCGGTGAGTATCCGATCTTGAATTTTTCAAGGGTCTCTTTTGTAAGCCCCCTTTTCGTTATGTAGTCGTAGGCGAATTTCCCGGGTTCGGTGTGCATGAGCATATAATGGAACAAAGATGCGGTTCTGTTGTAAAGCTCCGTAATCTCTTCCTTGAGTTTTTGGTCCGGGTCTTCCCTGAATGTTTCGCGTCCTGAATTTTCATAGCTAAGCTGTACTCCGGCTCTTTTTGCAAGGAATTCGATTGAGGCTGGGAAAGAAAGCTTTTCCATCTCCATGATGAAGTTGATTACCGTTCCTCCGGCCCCGCAACCGAAGCAGTGGTAGAGCTTTTTATCCGCAGAAACATGGAACGAAGGCGTCTTTTCGTTGTGGAAAGGACAGCACCCCGAAAAATCCGAGCCTCTCTGTGTCAGCGGCACATACTCGCCTATGACCTGGACGATGTCGGTTTTTGCGGAGACTTCATCGATTGATTCCTGCGATATGAAAGATGCCATTATTTTTTCAGGTACAGTGATTTTGCCGCATTGTGCTGTGAAAGCGTCTTCGTGAATTTGTGGGTTCCGGCGGCTTCATCTGCAAGGACAAAATAATAGCAGTCTGTTTCCGCTGGATCTGCAGCTGCTTTTAGTGCCGTAAATCCGGGGCTTGCGATTGGTGCCGGAGGGAGCCCGTAGTTCAGGTATGTGTTGTACGGGCTGTCTATCTGAAGGTCTGCATAGAAAAGCCTTTCTGGATGCGGTTTTCCCTGTATCTCGGTTATGATGTATTCGATCGTGGCGCATGATTCGAGCTTCATCCAGATTTTCAGCCTGTTGGTGAAGACTCCTGCAATCATCGGTGCTTCGGAAGGATCCTTGTATTCGCGCTCCACTATGGAAGCAAGGGTTACGACCTTGAGGATTTCTTCTGCCGTTTTGTTCTGGAGCGAAGGTATTTCTTTTGCGCGCATGAAAAACGTGTCCGCAAGTCTCCTGACGGCATCTTCAGCCGGAATGTCCGCGACGAAATTGTATGTGTCCGGGAAAAGGAATCCTTCGAAGCTTTCCGCCGGGATTCCGTATTCATCGAGAAGTTCCTTGCTTCGGCATGCCTTGAGAAAATCTTCTTCCGGGCAGATTCCTGCTTTTTCCATGAGTGGGGCCACCTTTTTTATCGTGAGGCCTTCCGGTATGGTGATCGACACATATTCAGGCGCACCGGTGCTAAGTACTGCCGCAAGCTCCTTTACTGACATGGCGCTGTTCAGCTCATAGAACCCGGTCTTGACGCCTTCCTGCTCTATTCCAAGGTATTTTGCGAACCTTATTGCGTAATAGAAAGCCTTCCAGCTGCGGACGAGCTTCATGTCCTCAAGGTCATGAGAGATTTCGACGACCGTTTTTCCAGCCGGAACCTTGTATTCCACGGAATATGCTTCTTCTTGGCTTGTCATGGGCTTCAGGTTGTATGAAACGAACGCATACAGCCCGACCCCCGCGACCGCAAGGATTGCAATGAGCCAGATCAATATGACAACCGGAACCGGTACGTGTGATTTCTTTTTGTTTTCGTTTTTATCGCCCATAATTTAGATTTCTATCTCCTGTCCTTCAACGGCAATGTCTATGTCCGTCTTGTTATGTCCGGAATAATCCTGGTACCATTTGGCCGCCTTAAGCATGGAATAAATTTTTTTATCTCCGTAGATCGGTTCATGGTGGAAAAAGAAAAGCTTTTTCGCGTGCCATGTATTTGCAAAATCGACCACGTATGAAAATATGCTGTGGCCCCAGTTTGCCTTTGCTATGGCATCTTCACCGGTGTACTGGCTGTCCATGATGAGTACGTCGGCGTTGTCGAAGAACCAGTTCTTTTTGTTGTTCTTGTCGAAGTCCCTGTCATGAAGCTCCACGTCGGTGCTGTAGATTATCTTCTTTCCGTCCTGCTCGAATGAGTATGAATATGAATGTCCCGGATGGTGCATCTTCTTGCAAGTGATCTTCACTCCGTCT
>JAFOTA010000084.1 GCA_017421145.1 Treponema sp. | reverse complement strand
TGCCAGCGGCAGGTATGTACTCGCCTAAAGCCGGATCCACCGAAATCCACCGCGAATACTTCGGGTCCAGGTATCGGGCACCGTAGTAGTACAGACCGGTTTCTTCGTCCATTTCCTTTCCTGTGAATTTATACGGCAGGTACTCCAGTCCTGTGTTCTGTGTTTTCTCAACCCATGTCTCGCCGTATGGCGTGTATTCTATCCTCTGGTACTCATCACCATTGTAGTCCGTTATCAAAGTTGCAGAGCCTAAATGGTCACTGTGGTAGAAATACTGTTTGTAGGTCTCCTCGTGGGTCGTGTTCTCTTTCGCCCCTCTCAGCTTAGTTACAATCCTTGTGTCCCCGAGGTAGATGTTCTTCGCGTACTGTCCGCCGTGTTTTTCAGGCTTCGACCTGGATTATGTTTCCGCCGTCAACATCGGCATAGACAGACTGCCTTGAACGGTACGGGTTCTTAATGCTGACGATCTGCTCGCGGATTTCTCCCATGTGACCTTTCAAAAGCCTTCTGTTCCTTTCGTTCTGTGCGGTGACCTGAATCTGGAGGTTCGTAAGATCGCTCTGGAGCTTTTCAATAGGCACTATATCAGCCGGATTGTAGGTGGACGCAGATGACCTTATGCCCATATAAAGCTTCTGCATCGGTTTGATCACCTTCTGAAGCGAGCCTATGCCCTCGACGATTTCTTCCTCAAGCATGGAATGAGCCGCAATAGCTTCCGGATTTTCTGAATCTATGGCATTTTCCTGAAGTTCAAGCACCTTAAGATACTGCCGGAACCTGTCCCTCTGCTTTTCCAAAAGAGCCCTGAATCTTTTGACGACCGCTACCCTTTCCGCAAGCTCTTCCTGACTCAAAACTTCGTTCATAATCAACGTCCTCCCAAAAATTTTCCTAGCCTGTAATACTGATGGTCGGGCCGTCCACAGGCATTTTGACGGCGTTGTTTGCCTGAGTGTTCGAGGCAGTTTCCCAAGATTCTTTAAGCTGTCTTAAAAGATCAAGTATAAATTCCAATCTTTCCTTGTTATGCTTGATTCCGGCAGTCAGAAGCTCCTTGTTGAAATAGATGTACAAAGCCATAAGATTCTGTGCAATCTCACCGCCCTTTTCCATGTCCAGGCTGACCTGAAGCTCGGTGATTATATCCTGCACCTTCTGTATATGAATTCCGAAACTTTCTATGTTGTCTGCAATAATCTTCCCGTCATCGGAAATCATGGCGATTGCGTCTTCCAGATGAGCGCATGCACCCTGGTAAAGCATGACCACCAATTTTCCCTGGCTGGCTGTTTTCACGCCGATTTCGCGGTAAGCATTGTATCCGTCGTAAGAATTGTAACTCATTCATTTCCCCTTGACATCTAGAAAAGCAACTACAAAAAAATAAACAATGATTTACAATATGGTTACTCCAAAAAGCAGAACTTTTTTAAAAGCGGCCACATTGTTTTAAAAGTTGCCTTATCTTGGTTATTATCGGAGATTCCGCGGCATAAATGAAGGGAAAATCAACATACCTCGCTGCAAGCAACGAGGTTCACAGCTTTCGCTGTTCATGTTCTCAAAAGGTATCGCAGTCAGATTTCATACCTCTTATTTCGCCCCTATTTGCAACGTAGTTTCAAGCTAGGGGCGAGGTATGAAACCTTCCGCACGAATCAATCCGCCATGATTCTTCCGCAGGAATGGAAATGTTCGCTCCAATAAGGCTCGTCCAGGGAAGATTCACCCACGCCCGTGGCAGGGCCGTCGCTTATAGCATGGATCAGCTTGTTTTCACCGGCATAGACCGCCACATGGAAGATTGAGCCGTCACGCTCAAAAAACACAAGGTCTCCGGGGATAAGGTCGCCTTTTTGAACGGGAGAGGCATAATCACAAAGCCCCTTTGAGGATTTCGGAACTTTTCCAAGGCCTGTTTCAAGGGCAACTGCATAGACAAAGCCCGAACAGTCCATTCCGTCCGAATCATCACCGCCGTAACGGTATGGAGTCCCAATGTATTTTCTTGCACATTCAAGGAATTTGCGCCTGGTTCCGCTCAGCCCTGCATCCTGGGAAATCGGCGACATCTCTGCTTCAGGAAGAGCCTTTTTTTCGTCACCGATTTCATCAACCCATGATTTTCCGCCCTGCCCGTTTTTTTCAACAGCGGCTTTTTCTTCGGGAACATTGGTTTCAGTCTTTTTACCGGATGAAAAATGCCTTACCAGCCCGTAGATCAGGAAAATAACTGCAAGGGAACATGCAAGGTATTTTAAAAACTCCGAAATAATCTTCTTGTCCTTTTCTTTCATATATTAAACTCCATCGATATACCTGCTCCATGCGGACTGCAATTGTACGCGCAGATTTTTCCGCCAAGGCATTCAACTATGGTTTCCGCAATGGACAAACCAAGCCCGGCACCACCTGAAGAGCGGACATGAGCCTCGTCACCGCGGTAAAAACGCTGGAACACATGGGGAAGCACGTCATCCGAAAATCCGGGGCCGTCATCTTCCGAAAAAATCTTCATTGAATTTCCGGAAGTTTCCCAGCCAAGCTTTATACGGCATGAATCTCCTGAAAATTTGACGCTGTTCGACACAACGACCGTAAGCACCTGATGCAGAAGCTCGGAATCGGTTTCAATCACGGCACTTTCTTTTTCGGGAATCTCAAAAACCACCGAAGGCGACACGGCATGGAATTCCTCGGAAATCCGCATGAACATTTCTTTTATGTCAACGCTTGAAACAGAAGGCTTTACGAGTCCGTTTTCAAGGCGCGAAATCTCAAGGAGGTTCGTTATTATCGCGTTCATTGACTTTGCCTCGCTTTTTATGGATTCAAGCGATTTCTGAAGCTGCACCGGATCATCCTTACCCCACCTGAGCAAAAGATTGGACTGTCCCAAAATCACTGCCACGGGGGTCTTCAGTTCATGGCTCACATCGCTCGTAAAGCTTTTTTCCCTGTCAAAATCAGATTTCAGCCGCTCGAACAATGAATTGAAGGTTGAGGCAAGATTGTCTATTTCATCACCGTTGCCGGACCTTGGCAAAAGAGTGCCCAGATTTGAAGAAGAAATCTTGTCCGCTGATTTCGTGAGCCTTACGACCGGTGCCATGGTGTTCTTTGCGATGAGCCGGGAGATGAAAAAAGAAACCAAAAGGATCGGAAGCACGGCTATGGCAATTGCAGGAGGAATCTTGTCAAGGAGGTGGGAAGATATGTCCCTTTCCATGTCAAGCGAAACCTGAATCAGATATTTTCCGTCTCCGGTCTTTTTTGAAAAATAAAGTATCGCAAGATTTCCGTCTATGAAAAAATCCTTTGCAATGTATGTCTTTGCGCGGGAACCTGTTTCTGGAAGCACGGGAAGGAACGGATCGTTAGTAAAAACGACTTCAGAAAAATCAGATTCGGAAGATGCCACGACATAGGACACATAATACGGGATGCGCGAGAAATCAAGGGGCTGTACGGGCGCTGACCTTTTTGCCGGCGGACGTCTGTTTTTCTCGGAGCCTGTGTTTGTGTTTTCCGGCTGTGTGCTTTCGTTGTTTTTCGGTGCAGAAGGTGCGCTTCGTTTTTCCCTTTGTTCCGGGGGATTTTTATAATCTGCAAGAAGCCTCTCTATCCTCATGGCGGAACTTTCAAGTTCCTTGTTCTGTTCTGTGCGGACGAAAAAATAAATCAGGCAGACTATGGCGCACGAAAGAATCAGCACGGCACAAGTGAGGACGATCATGAATTTCAATGAAATCCGCAGGGAGATTGTATTCTTTTTCATTTCCAGATATAGCCTGTTCCCCTCACCGTCTTGATGTACTCTTCACCGCAGACCTGATCGATTTTTCCGCGGAGATAACCGACATAAACATCCACCGTGTTCATATCGATGAAATGGTCTTTTCCCCAGATGGCATCGATAATCTGGTCACGGCTCAGCACCTTTTCAGGATTTTCCATGAAAAATTTGAGCATAAGGAATTCCGTTTTTGAAAACTGGAGGATTTCTCCCTTTACCGTAACGGTCATGCTTCCGACGTTCAGCTCCACATCGCGGGTAACCAGAACCGAAGATTCACCCTTCCGTGAAAAACGGCGAAGCACTGCATTGATCCTTGCGACAAGCTCCTCAATGTCGAAGGGCTTTGCTATATAGTCGTCGGCACCGGAATTAAGCCCGTTGATTTTGTCGAGCGTTTCACCGCGTGCAGTTTCAAGTATGACCGGAACATCCGATTTCTGCCTTATGCGCCTGAGCACTTCAAGCCCGTTGATTTCAGGAAGCATTACGTCAAGGAGCACCAGGTCGGGTTTTTCGGACTCGACTTTTTCCAATGCTTCCCTTCCGCTTTTTGCAACGGCAGTTTCGAACCCTTCATGCTTAAGCTCAGGATCCACGAAATCAACTATGCCTGTATCATCATCTACTATAAGAATCTTCATTCAAATCACTTCCTTATTCTGATGCAGCCGGATCTATTCCGAACCGGGGAAAAAATTCACTTCTGAATCTGCGGATATATTTTCTGCAGTAACAGTGTCAAGCACCGCACCGGAAAACGAGCGGACACCCTCCACCTTAAGTTTTTTTATGTATGTGCCTTCCACAAAAATACGCGCGACATTCCCGATCTTGTTGAATTTGAACTTGATGCCGTCGGGAAGGGATTTTCCGTCTATTTCAAACTGCGATGGAAAAATGTGCCTTGGATCAAGCTCCTCCGTAAAAACAAAATCAACGTACATGCCGCCAGTGCATTTTGAAGTCCGTATTGCAACTATAGAAAAACGAACGCCGTCATCAGAATCACTTAAAACCCTCATCCCCCTGTGGCTTGTGAATTCCTTAGGAAGCTCCGGCAGACGTGAATCCTGCGCAAAAACCATGGCGACGGAGAAAAAAATGAAAGAAAGCATGACGGTCAAAAAGAATTTACGCATGCATAAATTATAGAATATGAAAGCCAAAAGGTCAAAGGTCAATGTCAGGGCTTCAGCATGAAATCTATCGATAAATGCAACACATGAGCGGGTCCCAGTTGACGGCAAAAAGCAAGGTAACCTCCATGAATGGCGCCTCCTTACTTTTTGCCTACGTCCCACTCCTGTGTTGCAAAAGTCCATTGTTCTTGTCATGCCGAAGCCCTGAGATTAAAAAAATTGGTTGTTGTCCATGCAGACCAATGGTTTTTATGGAAATGTGTTGTTTGTTCATGCAAATCGATTTCCTTCCAAACAAAAGATTTCAGGGACTCAGCATCATTTTAAATAAATGTGCGGAACGGCATCTTTTGTAAATATGTCGAGTCCTACAACCATTGCTTCAACAGGCGGAAGCATGGTGGCCGG
>JAFOTA010000011.1 GCA_017421145.1 Treponema sp. | reverse complement strand
GCCAGTAAGCACCGGCCATCTTCATGAGCTTGAAGCTCTGCGCATTGATTTCCTTTGTGTTTGCAACGTGTGGTCCGCGGCAAAGGTCTGTGAATGTGTCCTGAGTGTATGTGGTGATTTTTTCGCCGTCCGGCAAATCGTTGATCAGCTCAACCTTATACGGCTGATCCTTGAAAATTTCCAGAGCTTCAGATTTGCTGACTTCCTTGCTGACAAAATCAAAATTGCCTGAAAGGATTCTGCGCATTTCTTTTTCAACTTCCGGGAAATCAGCTTCGGTCAGCTTGCGTGTTTCTGGAAATTCAAAATCATAGTAAAATCCGTTGTCAATAGCCGGTCCGATTGCAATTTTCGTTCCGGGAATCAGCTTGATTACGGCTTCGGCCATAACGTGTGCCAAACTGTGTCGTACAGTCTGCAATTTTTCATCAACTGCCATTTAAATCACCTTTTTTCGGTTTGAAGTTTATTTCCTTATAGAATACTATTTTTTTTGGCTTGTTTCAACCGTGAAATTATGGCAGCTGAAAACGTAGGCCTTAGAATTCTATTTCGCAGTCCGGCTCGACTTTTTTGCATGCTTTCAGGACTTTTTTCATCACTGATTTTTCATCCGTTCCGTCTGCAAATTCAACGGTCATTTTCTGTGTCATAAAATTGACGGAAGCATCTTTTACGCCTTCCGTTTTTTTTGTTGCCTCTTCCATAAGATTTGCACAATTTGCGCAGTCCACTTCGATTTTGTATGTATTTTTCATTTGACGCTCCTTTTGAACAATTAAACACTTGTTTAATTGTTATATTGATACTATACTTTTACTTGAAATATTTTTCAACTTTTTTTTTAATAAAAGACTGCTTGGGCTAAAAGAATTTCTTTTTGGCATAAAATGGAGGAAGAAATGAATTTTCCGAGTTTACCGCATATCCACGGCAAAGGGCATGTGCATGATGATTTTGTTTCTAAAGAGATTGCAAAGGGAAAAAATTTTGAATCCGTGGGAGAATGTTTTTCATTGCTTTCCGATCCGAGCCGCTTAAAAATTTTTTGGCTTCTTTGTCATGTGGAAGACTGCGTGATCAACATTGCATACATGATCGATATGACGACACCTGCCGTTTCGCATCATCTTAAGCTTTTGAAATCCGGGGGACTTATAGAAAGCACCAGAGCCGGAAAAGAAGTTTTTTACAAGGCTGCCGACACAAGGGAATGCCGGGTTCTTCACAAGATGATAGAAATGATTCTTTCGATTACATGTCCTGATTTCGGAGGTGAAGAAAATCCTGAAAGCAAAAACATCTATCCGAAAGAGCATGTGGAAAAAATAAAGGAAGTCCATGATTTTCTTTTGGACAACCTTGACAAGCGGCTTACGATTGAAGAGCTTGCGAAAAAATTTTATATAAATCCCACGACGCTGAAATCGGTTTTCAAATCTGTCTACGGCGTTTCGATTGCGACGCACACAAACAGGCACAGGATGGAAAAAGGCGCGGAGCTTTTGGTTTCCACTGAAAAATCAGTTGCGGAAATTGCGGGCATAGTCGGTTATGAAAGCCAGAGCAAATTCACCCAGGCTTTCAAATCCATTTATGATTTGTCACCGACCGAATACCGTGCAAAAAACAAGGACGTGGACTTGGGCGAAGGACAGGAGTTCTAGCGCATCATTCTGTTGAGCCGGTTCATGTCGTTTTTAAGCGTCGTGCTGTTCGGGTTGTTTTTTAATCCTTCCTCCAAAACTGATTTTGCATTCTTGAATTTTCCGGCATTGGCATAATCCGCAAACTGATTGTGGATAACGGCATCATAGTTATTCAAGCATGACTGCCTTATTCTTTTTATGTTTGCGCTGTCCGGTAAATCTTCAAGCGCGGAAGAACAAAGGTTTGCGGCTCCAAGATAATCTTCTTTTTCTATCAAGCCGAATATTTTTAAAAGCCATGTGTTTTCGATCGATTGGTTCAGCTGCTTTTCAACGTTCTTGTTTTTTGCAAGCGGATTGTTTTTTTGTTCTTTAAGATAATTCATTTTTTCTTCGAATGAAGAAATTTTTTCTGCGTTATCGGATGTTTCAAAAACAAAAATTCTCTGGCTTAAGCTTTCATAATCTTTTTGCGTAAGAAAATCTTTATGCGACGCAAGATTTGAAGATGCGCTTTTAAAATCTTTCTGGCTTACAAAATAGAGGATTGCATTGTAGATTGAATCCCCGTAATTTTGTTCAAGGCCTTTGCTGATTCCCCATCGGTCAACTACGGCATCCAACCAGAGCATGCTGTCGTAATATCTTTTCTGCTGTTGGAGTTCCGCTGAAAAATTTGAAGCCGTAATGTCAAAATCGCTCCGGCTGTCATTTTTTTCGCTCACATTGTCGTTTGCCACGAAAACAAGTCTTGCCGCAGAAATCGGAAAAGCAGAAAGGTAATCTTTTTTTTCCATTTGTAAGCCGTTTATATTTTTGGCTACAAGGCTTACAAGCATGGCATCGCTTACTTCATAACGGCCTTTGTACATTTTTTTGGGAACGACCGCGTATTTTGTGCTGTCCAGCATTTTCTTTTCACCCGGATTGAATCCCATTGGATTTGTCGTTTCAACGTCGATTTTTTTTCCGTCGATTATTACGGAGCAAAAACAATGGTCCGGCGCACGGTTTCCAATTACATTCAGTCCGGCAGCTTTTGCCAGCGCAAGATATAAAACGGAGGCTGAAACACAATTGTACGTTCCTTCATCAAAAACGGTCGTAAGGCGGGTTTGCTTCAGGGAATAGCGCAAGAGCGTTTTTTCGTACATGAGCATCAGGACTTCTTCTGCTTTTACCTCATCGGAATATGATTGGAATTTTTCATTGGTTACGCGCTTTTCAAGTTCGTTGTACATTGAAAGATATTTTAGAAAATCAGCAGTTGAGATTGCGGGGTAGGATGAAAATTGAAGCGCCGCAGTTATAATCTGTTTGGGGCTTAAGTTCGGAGAAGAAAAATCCAATGTTATATATGGCTCAAGAGACGGAAAATCATCCGGGAGCGAATCCTGCGGGATTGAAAATCCTTTTGAGAAAACAAGAAATCCAAAAACAAAAAATAACAAAAACGCTTTTCTTTTCAAATGTGCCTCCCCGGTTAAATCCCGATTGCTTCTATATTATACCCGTATGCCCTATAAACGAATTTTCCTTTGTAGATTGTCGCAACGATCTTTCCCGTGAGTTTTTTTCCTTCAAGCGGAGTGTATTTTCCCTTGCTCTGGAAATTTTCACCGCGCACAGTCCATGTTGATTCAGGATCGATCAAAACAAGGTCTGCATCGAAACCTTCTTCAAGAAGCCCCTCGTTTTTAAGTCCAAGGATTTCTGCCGGGCGTGCGGACATTTTTTCGGAGAGCGTTTTGAGCTTCATTCCGTTTTCAATGCAAAGCACTGTATAGCAGACTGAAAATGCAGTTTCCAGTCCTGAAAATCCCGGGCTTCCTGATGCCTTGTCCTGGGCTGTGTGAGGCGCATGGTCGGTTGCAATGACATCTGCCGTTCCGTCTTTGAGTGCGGCTATTACTGCAAGCCTGTCTGTTTCCGGTCTGAGCGGCGGATTTACAATCTGGAAGCAAGTGGCTGCCGTTTCGGAATTAAGGCCAAGATGGTGCGGAGTTACTTCGCATGTTACGTTCTGTCCGTTTTGTTTTGCGCGGCGGACTGCATCAAGCGATTGTTTGGTGCTCACGTGGCAGAGGTGAACGTGCACTTTTGCATCTTCTGCAAGGCGGATGTTTCTGAACGTGGCGCAATCTTCTGCTGCTGCAAGAATTGAGTTTGCTTCCTGAAGATATTTTTTTGCATTCTTTTTGTCTTCTGCTGAAGGCTTGTTTTTGTTGAGAAGATCAAGAGCGTTTTTGCGCAGCGGTTTTGCTTCTGATGCAAGGAACGGATCTTCTGAGTGGCATGAAACTATTATTTTTTTTGCAGCTGCTTTTTTCATTCCTTCAAGCATGACTGCAGAATCCGTAACTTCATGTCCGTCTTCGGTAATGAGAGGCACGGTTTTTTTGTCGAGCGAATCAATATGCTCCGTGTTTTTTCCGTCGAATCCTTTCGTTATGCTCACCGACTGAAATACTTTCAGCAGACCGAGCTTTTCGGCTTTGTCCATGTTTTTTTCCGCATCTTTTTGGCTGCTGATTACGGGATTTGTGTTCGGCATAAGCACGACGGTTCCGAATCCTCCTGCAACCGCTGCATGGCATCCTGATTCCAAATCTTCTTTTTGTGTCTGCCCAGGATCCCTCATGTGAACGTGCATGTCAATGAAAGACGGCATGACGATCATTCCCTTGGCATCGAGCTTATCAATGGAAGAATCTTTTAAAAATTCTTTAACTGCTTCTGCTGAGGGAAATCCGTCGATTTTTCCTTTGCGGATGAGGACTGAAGATTTTTTTGCGTCCATGTCCTTGTCAACAAGGCGGGCGTTGTAAATCAAAAGAGGCTTTTCCATTATTCTTCCCCTACGTTTCCGGCTGTGTACAATGCATCGCAGTAATAGCAGCGGTACTGTTTTTTTGCCCTGTCAACCAGACGGAATTCCTGCGGCACATAATGCTCCGTAATCGTGATGCAGCGTGGGTTTTTGCACTGCATGACGTTCTCCACTTTTTCAGGAAGCTCCATTTTGATTTTGCGGACAATCTTTGAATCCTGGATGACGTTGACCGTGATGTTCGGGTCTATGAATCCGAGGACGCTGTAATCTATATTGATTATGTTGTCTACCTTTATGATGTCTTTTCTTCCTGATTTCTGGGAAGCTGCGTTTACGATGAGTGCGGTGGTGAAGCGTGCGTTGTCAAGTCCGAGCCATTTGAAAACTTTCCATCCGCTTCCTGCGTGTATGTGGTCGATTACGAGTCCGTTCTTTATTTCTGCAATGTTAATCATAGTTTTCTCCTGTAATTTTTACCGATGTCAATGAATTTTCTAGAGGCTTCCGGTGAGCTTTGAGATAAGCGCCATGCGTGCGTACATTCCGTATTTTACCTGCTTGAAATATGCCGCCCTTGGATCATTGTCCACTTCCGGGGCAATTTCGTTTACGCGCGGGAGAGGGTGCAGTACGATCATGTCTTTTCTTGCAAGCTGCATTTTCGTTTTGTCAAGTATGTAGCTGTCCTTGAGCCTTATGTAGTCCTGCTCGTTGAAGAACCTTTCTTTTTGTACGCGTGTCATGTAGAGAATGTCCAGGTCGCCGATTACGGTTTCAAGCCTTTCTGCCGTGGTGTACTGGACTCCTGCCGGTTCAAGAACGCTTTTTATGTAGTATTCCGGGAGCGTGAGTTCGTTCGGGCTGATGAATACGAATTTGTTGTTCGGATAGCGGCTCATGGCTTTTGCAAGGGAGTGGACCGTGCGTCCGAATTTCAGGTCACCGCAGAATCCTATCGTGTGTCCGCTGAATCCGCCTTGGAGTGCACGGATTGTGAGAAGGTCGGTCAAAGTCTGCGTCGGATGGTAGTGTCCTCCGTCACCTGCGTTTATGACCGGACATGCGCTGAACTGGGATGCAAGCAGAGCGGCACCTTCTTTTGGCGTGCGCATCGCAATGACATCGACGTATGAACTTACTACGCGGATTGTATCTGCAAGCGTTTCGCCTTTTGTGGATGAAGTGTAGCTTGCGTCGGCAAATCCTTCGACGGAACCGCCAAGATGCAGCATTGCGGCTTCAAAAGAAAGACGTGTCCTTGTGCTCGGCTCAAAAAAAAGTGTCGCAAGAATTTTCCCGCGACACACATCTTGAAATGAATTCGGATTGACAATAATCTGTTCCGCCAAAGAACAAATCTCCTCGATTTCCGAAACTGACAAATCACCCGGCTCAATAACATGCCTGCCTGTTAACATAGGTTCCCCCTGATAAAATCTGAAAAACAATGGGCAGCATCGGATTTTCCTGAAATTTTTCGATGCACCTCATGAGAGTATATAGGTTTTTCCCGTTGATTTCAATGCTTGGTAATCCTCATGAAATGATGGTTCATTGGTTGCCATTACGGTATTTTCGGTATACAATATCCTTATGCAGATAATACCAGTTGCGAGCGGCAAGGGCGGCGTGGGAAAGTCACTTCTCAGCGCGAATCTTGCAATAGCTTTAGGACAGGCGGGTAAAAAAGTTCTCTTGGTTGACCTTGACTTGGGGGCCTCCAACCTCCATCTGGTCATAGGACAGACTTCGCCAAAAACAGGAATAGGAACATATCTCACCGGTCAGACACCTTTTGAGGAAATCATAACCCCGACGGATTATGAGAACGTGTTTTTTATAGCCGGAGATTCGGAAATACCCGGATTGACTTCATTGCGGGCGAGCAAAAAGAATGAGCTTGTAAGGAATTTCCAGAGCCAGGATTTTGATTATCTTGTCCTTGACCTGGGCGCAGGAACCCACCTTACCATATTGGACATGTTCTTGCTTTCACCGCAGGGAATCATCGTTACGGCACCGACTGTCACCGCAACTTTGAACGGATATCTTTTCCTGAAAAACATCGTGTTCCGCATGATGTACAATACATTCAGGAAGGGAACGCCTGCACATGAGTACCTTGAAAATCTGAAAAAGGATTCCGCATCGCTTCAGAGGCTTTATATCCCCAAGCTGGTTGAGGCTCTGGAAACCGTGGATCCCAAGAACACCGCGCTGTTCAAATCACGCATGGCAGAATTCCGTCCGCGTCTTGTCCTCAATATGATCGATGACCCGAAAGATGCAGACCGTGCGAACAAAATCAGGCGTTCATGCCAGCAGTTCCTTGGATTGAACCTTGATCACCTTGGCGTAATCTACCGGGACAGCCTGCAGGACAAGGCTCTTGCTTCAAGGCTCCCGATCATTGCATACAAGCCCCAGTCTTTGGTTTCACAGGGAATCTACCGTGTTGCGGATAAAATCCTTCATTCTGAGACGCTTTCGTTTGATGCCGGATATGACATAACCCAGGCGAGCGAAACTTCTTTCCAGATTGCAGCGGAAGAGGCAGGCGAGGACTACAGCCAGAAAATGTCGTACGTCGAGGATTTGATTGGAAGCGGAACCCTTACGACCGGGGAACTTGCGGAAGCAATCAAGCAGCAGCAGTTTGAAATCACCCAGCTTAAAAAGGAAAATTTACTGCTTAAGAAAAAGCTGGTCGATGCCGCCCGAAAAGGGTATAAGGTCTAATTTACAGGGCATCCTCTTTTTCGGGTGCCCTTATTAAGGAAAAAGTTATGCCACTTTATATAAATTATCCATCTTGGATTCACCCGGAGATTTTTCCGAACGTTCCGGTGCTGAGTTTGATCCGTTGGTACGGATTGATGTATGTTTTTGCTTTCGGAACAGCATATTTGGTTTTGAAAAAAGAGCGCAAGGAAGGGCTTCTTGACACTCCCGACCATAAAGCGACCGAGGACGAGCTTTTCAGTTTTTTGGCGTGGGGAATAGTCGCACTTCTTTTGGGAGCGAGGATTTTTTCAACTCTTGTATACGACACGAGCGGAGTCTATTGGAAAAAGCCGTGGCTGATTCTATGGCCGTTTGATCCTGAGACAAAAAAATTCACGGGGCTTGCCGGAATGTCATACCACGGAGGCTTCATCGGCGGATTGATCGGGATGCTTGTCTGGTGCAAGGTTCACAAAAAGAATACGTGGAAATGGATTGACGTTATGAGCGTGGCGATTCCCATTGGCTACACGTTTGGCCGTCTTGGAAATTTCCTTAACGGTGAGCTTTACGGACGTGTTACGACCATGCCTTGGGGAATGGTTTTCCCGGCGGCAGAAAAATTTCCGGTGGCGCAGGACTGGGTTCAGGAAATCATGGCAAAAATTGGCATGACGGCACCTGAGGGAGCGACTTTGGTAAATCTTCCGCGTCATCCAAGCCAGCTCTATGAAGCGTTGTTTGAGGGCGTCTTCCTTGGAACCTTGCTCTGGAACCTTCGTAAACGGAAGCCTTTCGACGGATTCATCGGATCTTTGTACTGCACTGGTTACGGAGTGGTGCGCTTTGTGATTGAATATTTCCGTGAACCGGATGCAGATTTGGGATTCAGAATCAGCTCGGACGGAAGCAAGGAGCTTGCAAGGAACACGTCATTGATGAACATAAGCACCGGCCAGATTTTCTGCTTCATAATGATCGTGGGCGGCCTCGGTCTCATGTTCGCGCTCTGGCTCAGGGACAAAAAAATGAAGGAAAAGGCATTGGAAGCGGACAACGGTATTGAAAAATCCAAGCCAAGCAAAAAATCTGAAAAGAAATAGGGCATCTATAAAAACTGAAGTTTTTAGAGGTTCCCAATAGAAAGAATAAATCCGGTTGCCTTCATGTGAGACAGCCGGATTTTTTTATAAGTTGTCAACCAATACAACGTTTGCTTCGGACACTTGATGTAATTGGGAATCATTCGTAAGAAATATGTCGCACTTGAAATATATGGCAGTGGCCAAATGAATGGCATCCATACCTTTCAGTCCTTGATATTTTGCACGCAGTTCAGCTGCCAGATGTGTGATTGCACGGTTTGGTTCAACAACCTGAAAGCCGAAATCAGAAAGGAATGATTCGTAGCCTCTTGTTTTTGAAAAATCCTGCATTTTATATGGATAGACAAGATATTCTGCGTCTGTAATTGTCGAGGTCATGTAAAAATCGTCTTCATTCTGGTGATTGAAAATAAAGGCTGCGACTTTATCAGAGAACGGTTTTTCATCATCCAGAAAATAGATTAAGGGACCGGTGTCGAAATAGATTTTGCGCATTTAGTCCTCACGCAGCTGGCGGATATATTCCAGCGTTGAAATGCCGTCGGGAACAGATTTGGAACTTCCATTCATATATTTTTTTATGTCTTCAAGAGATTTTTTTTCGCGTTCCGGTACAAAATCATCAAGAAAGGTTATTATTACCCGCTGATTTTGCTTTGCGACAACATTGCCTTCCGTGACATAACCGTGTCCATCGTAGTATGCGTTTATGCTTGTCATGTTCCGTTCCTCCGAATGTCATTATATCACGATTCTTAATGATTTACATTGCTTTTTCATAAAATGCCGCCCAAGCAACGAGTATTGATGGGCAGCATGTTTTTTGGATTAGTGGTGGAACAGACGGATGCCGTTGAAGCACATGGTCATGTTGTAGCTGTCGGCTTCTTCGATAACAAGATCGTCACGGACTGAGCCGCCTGGCTGAACAACTGCCGTTACGCCTGATTTGTGTGCGCGGTCAATGTTGTCGCCGAACGGGAAGAATGCGTCGCTTCCAAGTGCAACGTCGGTGTTCTTTGAAATCCATTCAGCCTTTTCTTCTTTTGTAAACACGCTAGGCTTGGTCTTGAAGATTTTCTGCCATTTTCCTTCGCCAAGGACATCCATGTATTCGTCTCCGATGTACACGTCGATTGCGTTGTCCCTGTCCGCACGTTTGATTCCATCGACGAAATCAAGCTCAAGGACTTTCGGGCACTGACGGAGCCACCAGTTGT
>JAFOTA010000001.1 GCA_017421145.1 Treponema sp. | reverse complement strand
TACCTCTGAAGAAGACATTCCGAATTCCGGCGTTCCTCCTCAGGTGATTGACGGCGTGCTTTACATAAGGGATGAAGGCATGGGTGAAAACGGAAAGTCCCTTTGGTTAATTGATTTGAAAAGCTCAAGGATGGAAAGCTTCTATGAAAAAACTGGACTTGCCGGTCCATACGGTCCAAGATTGGAAAACAATTTTTCATATGCAATCGATGAAAACGGAAGCCTTTATGTGACGGCAGGGAAGGAGGATCTGTAAAATCTTTGATCCGCTTTTTGAAAAATGGTTCCATGGAATTCCTTGTTTATAAAGGTGCGCTCAAGAAAAAGGGGGCGCAGTCCATTGATGTGTCGGCTCTTTGCGTTTCGGATGACTCTATTTTATTTGCGGGACAGGACGGCCTTTATAGACTGACTGGAAATACGGTAAGTCCCATAGTCCGATTCCGAAATGCAAACCAGCAGATCCCATTGAAAGGTGGAAGCGTATACCACTGGTCATGGTATCCGAGCGACATCCTTGAACTTGGTGCGGACGACTATTTGATTTCAGGTGCGTTTGGAGGAACTTACAGAGTGAAGAAAACCGATGGCACCTGGGAAATCATCGTGATCGACTGAGCGAATACCTCACTGGCATTGAACAATTCTAATACTTTGTGTTCATTCATTCTCTTGGCGAAGTTGAAAAAGAACTTTTCAATTTGATGAATAAAGTAAAATGGTTGTAAGTAATCTGGGTGATATGGTCAGAAAATCTGAATTGTCTTCTAATTGTTGAGCAGGGTGGAATCAATATGGAAGCATTGATGAAGAGCCGCGCACAATTCGACCGCACGAAATCCTTTTTGCTTTTTGGAACTGAACCCCAGAACAAAATATTTTCTATTGTGCGAAATATTAATAAGAATGCTCAAAAAGTGGCAAAAGGGAGGGAATAAATTTCGAGTCGAAAATAATGAAAACTATTGAAACCTAAGTAAAACGCAAAATGATTTTTTCATGCGTCAAAAAAATGGCTTCTATCTGGCACACACCTCAAAAATCATGCTATAATCAAAGCTATGGAAAATGAATGTAATACAATAAGTTTTGCCGAATCAATGAAGAAGGCGGTCAAATCTGTTTTTTGCGGATCGGACGAGGCTGTGAATCTTTCGGTCCTTGCTCTTGCCGCTTCACTTCATGTTTTAATAGAAGATGTTCCTGGGGTTGGAAAAACGACTCTCGCAAAAGCTGTCGCACAGGCAGCGGGACTTTCGTTTTCAAGAATCCAGTTTACTCCCGACATGCTTCCCGGTGACGTGCTTGGGATGAATGTCTGGGTTCCGTCGAAAAATGAATTCGTTTACAAAGAGGGTTCGGTTTTTGCCCAGTGTATTCTTGCCGATGAACTTAACAGAACTTCGCCAAGGACCCAATCGGCTTTTCTTGAGGCAATGCAGGAAAAACAGGTGACAGTCGATGGCACTACAAGAAAACTCCCGGAGCCTTTTTTTCTGATTGCGACCCAGAATCCGCAGTCTTTTGCAGGAACATTTCCATTGCCGGAGGCGGAGCTTGACAGATTCGGTCTTTCGTTTTCAATCGGCTATCCTTCAAAACAGGATGAAATTGCAATCCTTAATACCGATTCGGAAAAATCAATTTCGCCTGTCGCGGATGAAAAAACGGTTCTTGCAGTTCAGGATGCGGTCCGCAAAATCCATGTGTCTCAGGCCGTTCAGCAGTTTATCGTGGATATAGTTTATGGAACAAGAAACGACAAGCTTGTGACATTGGGTGCAAGTCCGCGTGCGAGTAAATATCTTCAGCAGGCAGCAAAGGCCCAGGCATTTTTTGAGGGAAGGAATTTTGTCATGCCCGAAGATGTTCTTTCAATATGCGTTCCGGTTTTGCGTCACAGAATCATAATCTCATCGGCGGCAAGGCTTGACGGAATGGACACAAGGGATGTAATCAAGGCAATCAGCAGGAACGTAGAGATTCCGTCCGGAGTGTAAAATGCGCGTCCGCATAAAATGGATTCAGCTTTTTGTTTTCATTTCCCTCTGCGTGATTCTTGCGGCGTTCGGTGGTCTTGCAGGTTTTTTCTCGCTTTTTCTGTCGGTGCTTCTTCCGTTCTATGCCGTCTTTGCAATTCTGTACATGATTGTGAGCTGGAGAAAATATGCGTGGTACCAGAGCTTTTCAACGAACCATCCGAAAAAGGGCGAGTCCATTCAATTTGACATTCGCCTTACGAACGACGGATTTTTTCCGCTTTCGGGAGGGACGTGCTGTTTTGTGATTCCCGGAAAAGAAATGAAGCTTCCGATGCCCGTCGGTTTTTTACCGGGTCTTTCTCCGCGCACAACATACAGGACGAACATCGAATGTCCGTACAGGGGAACCTATACCGTCGGAATCCGCTCGATAATCCTTACGACTCCGCTTGGAATAATTCAGGTGCAGATTGTGATTCAGCCTCAGGTCTTTTATGTTCTGCCGGAACTTTTTGTTCTTGACCAGTCCGTTGAAAAATACATGACCACAACAGGTTCGATGATTCCCGGAGAAAAAACTGGTGCGGGCGACAATTCCATTTTTGAATACGCGCAACCGTTACAGGCCGAAATGTCAGCAAAAGGAATCCTTTGGAAAAAATGGGCTGCCACCGGCATTCCGTCTGTCGCTGTTTACGGCGAGGCTCGTTCAAAGGGAATTTCTATTGTAATTGATTTGTACCCTTGTTCCGAAAAACCAGAGTCGGAAGAAAAACTTGCCTGTGAAGACATATTGATGAGCGCGGCTTTTTCACTCATGCAGTATCTTGCGTCAAGAAAAATCAGCGTGCGTTTTTTTACTGGAGGCGACACCGAGGGCATTGTAATTGACGGGGAAGAATCTTTCAAAAATCTTTACGACCGCTCTTCCAACATAATATTTTCAGACCGCTCTTTTCCGACCGCCGCTTTTGACATGGAATCATCCGCAATGCTTTTTTCTGCACGCCCGATTAACGAACTGTATGATATATATAGAAGAAACCTTGTTTCAAAGAGGGAGCCGCATCTTTTTTTGTGTCCGCCGGAATCAGCCTTTGAAGATGAAAATGCAAGGTGCAGGATTCTTCAGGACGAACGCATCAAATCTGACAGCAGGACTTTGTTTTATGTCGCCGATGTCAGAAAAGGAAGCGGGGAGATAAAGAATGCGTTTCATTGATTTGATTTCGGGACTTGCGGTAAGTTTCGTCTACACCGGCCTTAATGC
>JAFOTA010000083.1 GCA_017421145.1 Treponema sp. | reverse complement strand
AGCTGATCGATGAAATGGATTTTGATGAATTCTACGAAACATTCAGCAACGCAGACGAAGCATCAGACTACTTTGACCTTGACCTTGAGGAATGCTATGACTACAGCGTCATAGATGAGTTCTTCGAGACAATGACGGCAAACGTAAGCGGCCTGGATGATGGAACAGTAATTCTTGTCTCTGATGACGACTACCTCTATGTATACCTGTGGGGATCCGGTCTATACTACGCTTTCTCCATTGAATAAACAACGGTAGAAAATCAGCAAGACAAAACCAAGCCTGTCCTGAAACCAAAGTTTCCGGGCAGGTTTATTTTTTTTTACAGACCGCCAATACAATTCTCAAACTTATGATTTCTGAAAATCCCGTTAAAAATAACAATATTTTATTTGACAAATACATGGGGGGGGTATAATTAAAATCATAAATCTTGCTTAATAAGGAGAAAGAGATGAAGAGATTTTCTAAATTGCTGTTGGCTGCAGGTGTGATTGCACTTTCTTTGGCATTTGCGGGCTGTGCTTCCTATCGTCCGCTTCTTGGAGGAGACAACAAAGTCGTCAAGTCAAATGTGGATGTCCTTGGCCGCGTGACCGTTGAAAGGGAAACAAAACAGAGCGGATACACTATCCTTCTTGAAGAAGCCCTTAAACAATATCCGAATGCCGATGACATCGTGAACATTCTGGTTGACGGAAAAACATTGAACGGCAAACAGTACTACATCATGAGTGCTGTTGTTGTGAAGTATAAGAACTGATAAAGGTCGGGTGCCCACTATGAAAAAGCACTTGATTTTGTTATTTCTTGCACTGCTTTCTGTCAGTACGATTTTTGCCCAGGATTTCAAGCCGATTCCATCCCAACCGGAGTTCCCTGGAATTTCAGCTCCATCATCTGATATAGGAAATGAGATTCTAGGAGCAAAATCCTCCTCAAAGAAAAAATCTAATTTCGGATTTTCTTTTTCAGGATACGGCGGATTCCAGTCTATCGGCGGAAGCACGGGGCTGTGCGCTGATTTCGATGTCAGGCTCGACATTTTCGGCGTGGAACTTGTTGGTTCTGCAAGCATAGGAACGTCTGACTCGTCTTTCACCGTCGGTGGAGGAATGGGTTACAGATTCATAAACAATGATAAGTTTTCAGTTTCCGCATCTCTGCTGGCAGGGTATGTTGAATACCAGATGAGCGAGGAGGAGGCTGAAAAAAAAGGATGGAAGCGCAACGTTTATTATGAAAAAAAAGACCGGATAAACATGCTGTACCGTCCTGGAGAACACAGCGACATGCTTTTGGCAGTGAACATCCATGCAAACTATAAGCTGAACCCGCATTTAGCGCTTTCCGCAGATCTGACAGCAGGTCCCGGAATGATAGTCGGCTACTTCACGTTCATGCCCAAAATCGGATGCACGGTGTATTTCTGATTCAATTCAAGCAAAGCTGTTCCGGCATATACGGGGCAGCTTTTTTACTCTCTTGTCTATCCCCTTCCAAATCAGTAAAATACTACCCTATGAAAACATCACAGATTCATTTCAGGACACTGCGGGAAGCACCTGCAGAAGCCGTCATTGCCAGTCACCAGCTTATGATGAGGGCAGATTTAATCCGCAAGCTTGGAAACGGGCTTTATACATACATGCCCATGGGACTGCGCGCATACAGAAAACTCGAAGCCATAATCAAAGAGGAACTCAACGAAAGCGGCGCAATGGAATTCAAGCCTACGGTGGTCGTTCCGGGAGACATTTGGAAAGAAAGCGGAAGATGGGAAACGATGGGTCCCCAGATGCTCACTGCAAAAAACCGCGGTGGTCAGGACATGGTCGTAAGCCCCACTGCCGAAGAAGCATATACCGCAATCTGCCGTGCCGGACTCACATCATACAAGCAGCTTCCTATTAACATGTATCAGATCAACACGAAATACCGTGATGAAATCCGCCCGAGATACGGTGTCATGCGCGGACGTGAGTTCAACATGATGGACGGATACACGCTCAATGCAGATGACGAATCACTTGACGAAAGCTACCAGGCTTATGCTCAGGCATACCACAGGATTTTCAAGCGCCTCGGTCTCAAAGTGATTCCGGTAAAAGCCGACACAGGTGCAATGGGTGGTTCAGGCTCGGAAGAATTCATGGTAGAAAGCCCGGTCGGTGATGACACGCTGATTCTCTGCCCTGAATGCGGTTATGCGGCAAACGCGGAAAAAGCAACCTGCAAGCCGGATGCAGCCGTGGACAATGACGGAAATCCGCAGAAAAAAACTGACCTGCCGTTTGAAGAAGTTGCCACGCCGAATGTATTTTCAATTGACGACATGGAAAAGTTTTTCAAGTCAACGCCGAAAATGTTCATCAAGGCATTGATTTACCGCGTCATAAATTCAACCCTTGATTTGGAAAACGCCCCCCACTGCAAGGATTTGAAATCAAAGCAGGAAGGAAACATAAAATTCTATCCGCTGTCTTATGTCTGCGTACTTATCCGTGCAGATTTGGACGTTAATGAAGCAAAGCTCGCAGGCGCACTCAAAGCAAGCGAAGTGGTTCTTGCCGAAGCAGAAGAAATCCTTAGCATTGCAGGTGCACCGCATGGATTTGTAGGACCGGTCAACGTAAAATGTCCGATTCTTCAGGATTTGAGCGTGAACGACATGCACGACGCAATCACGGGAGCAGGAAAAGAAGGCTACCATATAAAGCATGTGGAGCCGGGAAGAGACTACACTCCTTGGATGAACGTTGACGTGCGCACGGCAAAGCCGGGTGACAAATGTGCCTGCGAAGGATGCAACGGAACATATTACAGCACGAAGGGAAATGAGCTGGGACACATTTTCAAGCTCGGAAAAAAATACACAGAATCCATGAACGTGACATACCTTGACAAAAACGGAAAGACAGCCGTTCCGACTATGGGATGCTACGGTATCGGCGTGGATAGGGTTTTGGCAAGCATCATAGAAAGCTACCATGATGACATGGGAATACAGTGGCCTATGACGACGGCTCCGTTCCAGGTTGCGATAGTTCCTATAAAATACAAGGACGCAATGAAAGATGCTGCCGACAAGCTTTATGATCAGCTCAAAAAACTCGGCATAGACGTTCTCCTTGATGACAGGGACGAGCGCCCGGGCGTAAAATTCAACGACATGGATTTGATAGGCTTCCCGATCCGCGTGACAGTGGGTGACAAAAATCTCCCGAACGTGGAAGTAAAGCTAAGGACAGCCGAATCCGCTGATTTGATACCGCTTGATGACGCAGCCTCAAAAATCAGCGACATGGTAAAATCCGCTCTGGAAAAACTCAACAACTGCTGAAAATTTTTGCGACCGAGCTTGCAACGCAAACTCGCAGAGCAAGAGGGAAAGCTAAAAGCTTTCCCTCTTGCGACTGTAACCAATCCTCCGCTTTTTCATTTTTTTATTGAGGTCTAGCTATGAAGAATTTGAAGAAAAAAATTTCACTTGCCGCCGTGCTTGCCATGATCACGGTTTTTGCACATGCCGTTCCGGGAATGATTCAGTATATCCCGGATGCTTCAGGCGAGTATGTCTATTATTCCGACAAATCATTTACGCGCACGTCAATCATCGGGTTCCTTTACTACGACGACAGCACTTATGCGCTCCGCTATTATGCTCCGGCAGACACAAAGAAAAAGCTGATCGAAAAGGACATAACGCTTTATTTCAGCGTGAACCCGGATGCAAATCACCTTGAGCTTACCGGCGAAAACATCGTAGGCGCAACAACGGCTGACGATACGGACATCATAAACTACATGCATGACCTTTTCTACGAATTTTCAGCAAGGGCACAAAAAGCATTCCTTGATTCAAGCGAGAAAATCGAAAGCAAGCAGGATTTCGCACAGTTCGGCGGAAACGTAACAATAGTATTCAACGCGCTGGTGCCGATCTTCAACATCGAAACCATAAAAGCCGCCGACGGAACAAAAGTCTTCAACGTCATAACGACAGGAGTGCTTGCCGGATCCGACGACAAAAGCTTCACCGCATACAAGGGAACGGACGTTGCACCGAAAGACAAATCACGCAAGTTCCAGAAAAAATCAAACGCAAAGGACAACGTGGTCAAATCAGGAAATCAGGAAATAAAGCTCACGACACAATGGACTCAGCCCATGGAAAACGTATGGCTCATGGATGACTATGCAAGCCTTGTCATGACCGCAATCTCAATTCCCGACGGCTACAGTCCGGCATTGTGCGAAGATATGATCATAAGAAGTTCCTTTGAAAGCACGACCGGCTCCTATTCGATGTGGAAACAAAAGACACTGGGGCGCAATAAAAATTCCACGGCGGTTGCCAGCATCTATTACGAACCAGAAACAGGCGACGTAAAGCGAAAGTTCACGGTGCTCACAAAATGCAGCGACGGAACATACGCATATCTCACGCTCACGATTTTTGACGGCATATATCAGAAAAACAAATCCTACTTTGACGGCATCCTGAAATCTTACAAGGCAAAATAGGAATTCCAAACAGAGGTCAATTCAATTGAAAAAGACTTTTAAATTTGCGGCAATGATTTTTGTTGCCGCAATATTATTTTCATGCAAAAATAAAGAAACAAACGAATTCGTGCAGATAAACGCAGCCGGAGAAATCAGCAGGCTTCAGGCAGAAAACGAAAGGCTCATACGCGAAAATGAAAGCCTGAAAAACGGTGAGATATCCGAAACCAAAATGCGCGGTAAAATCGAATACAACTTTGCGCTGAAAAATTACGAGCTGACAAAAGCGTATATAATCACTTTCATAGACTTGTTCCCCACTTCCAGCAGGATCGCCCAGTTCCAGACATACTACGATCTGATTGAATCTGAAGAAAAAGAAATCAAAGCGGCGGAAAGGGAACATGAGATTGCAGAGCTTCAGAGCACTTCGGCAGATTACACCGGAATATGGAAAATTAAAAATTTCACCGACCAGAACGGAAACGAAACGAACGTAAGCTACATCACGATTTCAGAACCGCTTTCCGGAACATATTCGGACATTTCTTTCGATGCAGCAAGCTTCAAGGCAGATTTTATAATCAAGGCAAAAAACGACATAAGCCTTATGATTTATGAAGGCAATTCGGAAGAACCGCTTAAAGGAAGCACTAAGACCCCGCTCAAATACACGATTAAAATAACAGATTCAAAAGGAACGTCATTTTCATTCACTGCAAGGAACACTTCGGACAGGATAAATTTCGGCTCCACTTTCTCAAACAAGCTGCACTCAGCATTGCTTTTAGGCGGAACCGTAAAATTCGAGCTTTCAACGACAAGGGATTCCTATGCCGTAAAATACAATTTCCAGATTCCGAACGCGCAGTTCTACAACACAGCCTGCCGTCTGAAAGGAATATTGTAGAATAGAAGATTTCGGGACAGCCGGTTATTTTTCCTTGTGCCTTTTGTCCAGTTCATCGAGAACGTCTTTCCATTCAACGCCCTCTTTGTACATAAGGACTGAGACGAAATACAAAAGGTCGGCGGCTTCCCAGACAACCTCATCTTTTCCGTCTGCTTCGGTCAGCTCTTCAGCTTCTTCCATTACTTTTTCACGCACACGCTCATCGTTCAAGGTTGCAGTGTAGCTTCCCGGACGAGGATTTGCAAAGCGCTGTGAAATGGTTCCGTACAATCTTTCGAGAGTGCTGGGGGCATCAGGATCGGAGCCGAAACATGTCCAGCTTCCTGTATGACATGCACCGCCGTTCGGTACTACAGTTGCAAGGACTGTATCACGGTCACAATCAACGCGTAGTTTTTTTACTTCAAGGAAATGTCCGCTTGTTTCGCCCTTTGTCCAAAGCTTGTTGCGCGTCCTGCTGAAGAACGTAAGATGGCCAGTCTCAAAAGTCTTTTCAAAAGCTTCCTTGTTTGAATAGCCCATCATAAGGACTTCGCCGTTAACGCCCTGGGCAATCACAGGAATCATCCCGTTTGTCTTTTCAAAATTCAGGCAGCCGACAAACGAATCTTTCAGGCTCACTTTTCCGGTATACAAAGCCATTCCAAGCTGAACGTCGCAGCCGAGTTTTTCAAGCTCCACAATCTGCTCAAGCGAATTAACCCCGCCAGCGGCAACGACACGGCAGCTTACGGAAGAACGAAGCTCCCTGACTTTTTCCATGTCCGTTCCCTGCATGCATCCTTCTTTTTCAACGCATGTGAACAAAAGCTCGGAAGCATATTTTTCAGCAGCCTTGGCACCGTCGATCAAAGAAATGTCAGCGGTTTCCGTCCATCCCTTGAGCGCAATCTTCCCGTTGATTGAATCCACGGAAATAATCACGCGCTGTTTTCCTATTGCCTGAACAAGCTCTTCAAGGAATTCAACGTTGAGTATAGGATCTGAATCAGATTTTCTTTCAGGATTCCAAGCCGCAGAACCGATTATGACTTTTTCTGCACCAAGCGAAATGAGCTTACGCGCCTGCTTTACGGTTCTTATTCCTCCGCCGACACGCACGTTTCCCTTCCGCAAAAGAGATTTCAAAAGCTCCGTGTTTGCGGTGTTTCCTTTTTCGTCAGCATGCCTCATCGCCGCATCAAGGTCAATGACAGCAACTTCGCCGTATTTATTGAAATCAGCGATAAGATTGTCTGCATCATCCCTCTGGAGAACCAGATCCTTACCGTTTTTCAGCTGAACTACATGTCCGTCTTTTAAATCTATTGAAGCTATTACCATGGCAAGAGTCTACCAAAAATCAAATCTTTTTTAAAGCGTGATAGATTTCAGGACTTTTACGAGCCTGCTTTTTTCTATCAGATCCAACGGGCGGCCTTCGATATATTTCTGTGCATCTTCAGAGAAAACTCCGGCTGTAATACAGAATCCGCGGTCTGCCTTTACGTCGTGCATGTGTCCATGAAGATCCCTTACATAAAGCTCCCCTGAAGAACCTGATGTCCTGAAGAATCTGAAAAGCTCGATGTCCGTTATCTTCACCGTATCGACTTCGGCAAGGATGTCCGTGTATGCAGGCTGAACCTGAATGTCCATAATCTTGACCTGTGAACCGCGGTAGATTGTCTCTATGAATTTGCGGCAGAGTGCAACGAAATCAGAAGCACCGGCAGAAAGATAAATCTGGAGGTTTGTATTCTGGCTCAATTCCTGATACCGGCTTATCAACGCATTCACGTCCTTGTAATTGGCGTTTGAAAGACGGATTTTGTTCAAAAGCTGGAGACCGGTCGCAAAATCGTTCTTATTGAAATAGCACTGCGCAGTCCTGTACTGCAAGTCAAGGAGAACGTCGGTTTCTATGTTGGTATGCTTCATTCCGACTTCAAAATCCTGGATTGCGGCATCATAGTCGTCCATCTTTATATGATAGACACCGGCTTCAAGGCATGACCTAGGGCCATAGACAGGATCAGCACGGAGATGCATGAACACTTTTATTGACTTGTCTCCGTGACCGCCGATGTTCATAGCATCCGCCATGTCAAAAAGGGCCTCTTTGTTCGTAGGGTCTTCATCGAGCGCACGCTTGAAACAAGGGAGTGAATCACGGTAATGGTTTCCGTAATAATAGCTCTGTCCCAGAATCAGATAAACGCCTTCTGCCTCAGGGTTAATTGCAAGGGCTTTTTTAAGGCAAGGAACCGCCTTGTCATAGTTTTTGTCCTTGAACATTGCGATTCCCATGTAATAGTTCACTTCAAAATCGCGTGAATTCATCTGATACGCAAGTGAAAGAGATTTTATAGCTTCCGGAAGATTGTCGAGGTTCATGAAACAAACGCCGTGACGGAGAATGCTCTGGAATGAATCGACCTTCGGATCTTTTGCGGCAAGCTTATAAAGCCTTTCATAAATAGGGAGGGCCTTGTCCCAAAGCTTGTTCTGGAAATATATGTCCCCAAGCTCGGAAAGACCTTCTGTGTCATCAGGATTGCGGTCAAGCTTGCGTTTTGCTTCCCTGATGATCTGCGACTGAGATTTGCCGCCTGATCTTCCGGCAGATTTTTTACTCTTCAAGACAAAAAACACGGCGACGGCAGCGACAATCAAAATTCCAATGATAACATACGGCATAGCACAACAAGTCCTTTCAGATTAAAAAATGAACAAACCGGAGCAAACAAAAATACAGCCTGCCCCAGTCTGATTATCGGAGAAAAAACATATTTAGTTTAATAAAATCAAAGGCCAAGGTCAAAACGCTTAACGTTTACGGCATTCATCCACGAATTCCGCAATCCTATCAAGCGCAACCTTGATTTTATCCACGGCGGTGGCATAGCAGCATCTTATGTGTCCGGCACCGGCATCTCCGAAAGCAGTCCCAGGCACCACCGCAACATTGTGCTTTTTGAAAAGCTCGGTAGCAAAATCATCAGCGGACATTCCGGTTGAACTAATATCCGGGAACATGTAGAAAGCACCGGTCGGCTCAGGAACCGGGAGTCCCATGTCAATGAAAGACTTGTACATGAGGTTCCTTCTCTGCTGATATGAAATCCTCATTTTTTCCACTTCGTCCCAACCGTTTTTCAGCCCTTCAAGCGCGGCATACTGGCTCATGATCGGAGCGCAGATCGTATTGTACTGATGGAGCTTTACAATCTGACCCATAAGATCATCGGGAGCTGCAATCCAGCCGATACGCCATCCGGTCATTGCAAAGCTTTTGCTGAATCCGTTCAGTATGATCGAATAATCTTTCATGCCCGGGAAAGAACCGATTGAAACATGCTTGTTTTCGTCATATACAAGCTCGCAGTAGATTTCGTCGGCAATGCACCAAATCTGGTTTTTCACGCAGATTTCCGCAATCTTTTTAAGCTCGGAAGCCGGAATCATAGTGCCCGTCGGATTGCTCGGAGAACAGAACATGATTGCCTTTGTCTTCGGAGTGACAAGTTTCTGGAACTGCTCTGCCGTGGGATAGAATCCGTTCACGCTCGTATCAAGCTTTACGACTTTTGCACCGCACAAATGGGCAAGAGGAATGTAGTTCACGTAGCATGGTTCACAGACAATCATCTCGTCGCCGGGATTCAATATTGCACGAAGCGAAGCGTCAACTCCTTCAGATGCACCGACCGTTATCAAAATCTCTTTTGCCGGATTGTATGAGCATCCATAGCGCGCCATGTATCTTGCAATCTCTTCACGAAGCTCCAAAAGACCCCAGTTGCTTGTATAGCTTGTGTGTCCCTGTTCAAGATGATAGAAAGCTTCTTCCCTCATAAGCCACGGAGTCGGAAAATCAGGCTCGCCGACCGAAAGGGAAATCACGTCATCATGCCCGATGAGCATCTCAAAAAATTTTCTTATTCCGCTTGGAGGCGTTTCCACCATGGAGCGGCTGAATTTATCTTCACGGTTGTTCATTATGCAGTAACCCCTTCCCTACGGTCTCTTTTTTCCTCGACATAAACGATTCCGTTTTCTTTGTATGTCTTAAGGAGGAAATGCGTCTTTGTGGAGCGGACACCTTCCAAAGTGGAAAGCTTCCTTGCAACAAAAAGCGCGACATCCTGCAAAGTATCTCCTTCAATCACGACCTTCAGATCATAACCGCCGCTCATGAGATAAAGTGACTTAACCTGAGGGAAACGGTAGATTCTGTCTGCAATTCCGTCAAACCCATGCTCGCGCTCCGGGGCAACCTGGATTTCAATTTCCGCCATGACCTTTGATTTTTCAACCGCATCTTTTTCCGGGTTGATTATCGCCGCATATTTTATGATGACACCTTCATCTTCAAGCTTTTTGATTACGGACTTGACCTCTTCCACCGGTGCTTTTGTCATTGCCGAAATATCTTCAGCCGTGATGCGGGCATTGTCCCTGAGAAGATTCAAAATCTGTTCACTGATTTCCATATATTATCCCCCTGTCTCTGACCTTAACCTAGGATACATTTTTTTTTCAGTTTTGTACACTCATACAACGGAACCACTCCATTTTAGAGATTTGTGCAATTTCATTTTAGAGATTTGCGGTATTTTACTTTAGACATTTGTGATGCTTTATTCACCGACATTTAAGAATCTGTCAAGCAGTAATCAACGGAGGGAAAAACAGAACCGAGCAAGAGGTGAAAGATGACCTACGAAAAAAAGATAAGCGAAATAATACTCACGAAAAACCTGAGCCAGAACGGAATCAGGCAGATAATCCGCGCACTTGAAATGAAAAAATACATAGTATCAGCAATACTTCCTTCCACGCCGCAAAGCGAAACATTCGGGCATTTTCTTGAACGCTTCTGGGATTTCGACAAGTCGCCGTATTTTTTTGAAAAAAGGATTGCAGGCCAGTCAGTCCACAAACGCTATGCTTCGATCATGCTGTCACGCGCAAAAAACTACTGGATTCCTGAATACGGAAAAAGACCTCTCGGATCAATAACCGTGTTCGACATAAAACGCAGGCTGCAGAATCTGGCGGCAAAGGAACAAAAAGTAGGCACGCAGAAAAAAGATGAATCCGGAAATCAGATTTTTGAAATGAAAATGCTAAGGCCGGAAACGGTGAACCAAATCGTAAGATGCGCAGTCCTTGCACTCAAATGGGCATACAACAACAAGCTCACCGAAAACAACTGCTTCAACGGCATCGTGTTCTGCCATGTCGTTCCCGAAAAACGGATTGTCCCTGCCATGGAAGATGCAGTGAAGATTTTTTCAGCTGATTGGCAGAACGGTCAGACAAAGCTTGCCCATCTTATTTCCGCATGCACTGGTATGAGGATAGGAGAAGTACGGGCACTGCAGCTCAAGGACATAGGACGCGACCGGATTTTCGTAAGGCACAACTGGGCAAGAAAAGAAGGACTTAAAAGCCCCAAAAACGGAAACGAACGGGAAATTATCGTTGACCAAAAACTTCTTGCGCTGATCAGGGAACATGCAGAAAAAAATCCGTTCGGACAATGCCCTTCAAATTTCTTGTTCTACGGCACAGACCGCATGAAACCCGGCTCAGTAAGCCTGTGGAACAAAGAACTGCATGCTGTTGCAGAAAAGCTCGGCATAAAAAACGGAAGCAAAATCACATTCCATTGCTGGCGGCACTTTTTCTCCGCAAACATGGCAGACAGAATCGATTTAAGGAAACTCCAGCTGGTAACCGGCCATAAATCGATCGAAATGATAGAACACTACGCCGCCCACCAGAACGAAAGCGCATTGCAGGAAATAGCCCGGAAGAGCGCAGAGGTTTTCTCCGGTCTCTTGGGATAAAAATGGCAGCTGCGGTAGCTGGCTTCTCATTCGCTGATGAGCCTACAGCTGACGTAAAGGTTGCAGAAGTTTCCGGTAATGCTTCAGTAACTTGGGGTGTTGACCTCGATGATACTGCAGCAGGAACATTCTCAAGTGGTTTCAAGAATGAGGCTGAGGCTACATTCAAAGTAAATCTTGCCAACAAAGGTACAAAGAGTACTGAAGGCGACGGAGTCTGGGGAGAAGTCGGAGTTGAAGTCACACAGGCTTTGAAGACCAAATCTACGGCAACGGCAACCGGTGGAGAAGGTGCTGGAACAGGTTGGGACGGAGACAATCTCGGAAAAATCAAAGTTTCTGGAGCAAAGCTTCACTTTGGACCTGTATACGTTGGAATTATGAGCGGCGACACAAAAGTCGGTGATTTCAAAGTTACTAACGCAATCATGTCAGCAGACAACAGTGACAACGCTTTGCAGATTGCAGGTGTCGGAGCCGGTGCTGAACACGGTATTGTCGGTGGATACGGCGATGATAACTTCGGATTTGACGTTGATTTCCGCTCTACACCTGGTAACGTTACAGCTGCTGTTGCTGGAACAACATATTACGAAATATGGTCAAACAGCGCTGGTTATGTTGGGTGGGTTGCTTCAACGGCTGATGATGGAACAACAGCTGCCCCTTATGTTACTAAGGGAAAAGCTAATGATGGATACGTAATTTTGCGTTCAGCAAAAACAGGCGCAACCGCTGCAGGTGATGCTGATTACTACAACAACGGTTATGCTATGGCTCTCGAAGCAAAGCTCAAGGATTCAAACTCATTCGTTCCAGGCTTGGCTGTGAATGTAGGTTTTGCTATGCCGTTTGCAAACAATCCTACTCTTGCTGTGAGTGCAAACGCT
>JAFOTA010000082.1 GCA_017421145.1 Treponema sp. | reverse complement strand
GGGCATAAAACTTCAGGACGTGCTTGAAAAAAAATCCTCCATGGAAGATTTTGTGGCGCAGTTTACTGACGAAGACCTTTCCTGCATAATCCGCGGTGAAGGAATGAGCAGCTCACTTGTTACGGCAGGAACTGCATCTGCATTCGGCGGTGTTTCAAAAAGGCTTCGCGACACTTTTGGAATTCCGGCAATCTGTTGTGACGACGGACCTTCCGGCATGAGACTCGACTGCGGAAACAAAGCTTTTTCACTTCCGAACGGAACCTTGCTTGCTAGTTCATTCAACAGAAAACTCGTTACGGAACTCTATACCTTTACCGGGTATGAGATGGTTTCAAATAAAGTTGACAATCTGCTCGGACCGGGAATGAATATCCACCGTCATCCGCTTAACGGACGCAACTTCGAATATTTTTCTGAAGATCCTTATCTCACGGGAGAAATCGGAAGTGCGATGATAGCAGGTCTAAAAAAAGCCGGAGTCACGGGAACGATAAAGCATTTCTGCGGAAACAATCAGGAGAAAAAACGCCACAGCCAGGATTCGGTTATTTCCGAAAGGGCATTGCGCGAAATCTATCTGAAAGGATTTGAGATTGCCGTAAAACGCGGACATGCCGATTCAGTTATGACGACCTACGGAAAAGTCAACGGCCACTACACCGCCGGATGCTATGATTTGTGCACGACTATATTGCGCAAGGAATGGGGATTCAACGGAGTCGTGATGACGGACTGGTGGGCAAACATAATAGAAAAAAACGGTGTCCGGTATAAAAATGATTTTGCTGCTATGGTTCATGCACAGAATGATTTGTACATGGTCTGCCCCAACGGTGAAAAAAATGAAAACGGCGAGAACACTTTGGAATCGCTTGCTGAAAAAAATCTGTTCCGTTCTGAGCTCCAGAGGTGCGCGGTCAATGTCTGCAATCATGTCATGCACAGTGAAGCGATGAAACGTCTTTTGAAATCAGGAACCGAAGTCGAGATAATAAACAGGCCGTTGGATAAGGATGACATAAATCTTGAGGATGTGGAATTTTCAATCGTCGAAGGAGATTCTGATTTTGACCTTACATATCAGGAATCAAAAGCAGGAAGCAATTTCATATTCGCATGGGATGTGCGCAAAGTCGGAACCTATGAAGTCTTCCTTACTGCAAGCTCCGATCTGAATGAACTTGCGCAGCTTCCTTGCACGCTTTTGTACCAGGGAATCCCGGTCGCAACATTCACGTTCCACGGCACAAACGGAGAAGACATGGAAATAAAACGCACGATGGTTATTCCGAACAGATTCTGTGTCTCAAGGCTTTTGTGCTCGGCCAACGGTTTGAAACTGAAGACGCTGAAAATCAAGTATCTCAACGACAATACTGACGTTGGAATACCGACATAAAAAAAAGTTCCCCGATAATCGTTTGAATTGTCGGGGAACAGATTTTATAATGATATTTTTTTTAATTACTGAGCGAGAGCTTTTTTCAAGACTTCAAGATTTTTCTTCATTGTTTCAAAATAGGAAAGCCCGGCCTTGATTTCGTTTTTGCTTACTGACTGCAATGAATTCATTTCCAGGATTTCGCATTTCTTGTTCTTTGAATTTGAAACCACTGTCCTTGCAATTTTCTTGTCCGATTTTTCAATCGTCAG
Source organism: Treponema sp. (assembly GCA_017421145.1). Next base: position 1,874 of record JAFOTA010000082.1, on the reverse strand, counting down.
GACAGTTTTCAGGTTCAGCTCGTTTACTTTGTTTACAAGGAATGCGATTGTCTCAAAACTTGCCTCAGATTCCGCACTGCATCCTATAAATGCCGCATAATATTTGAGACCGTAATCATCTACGAGATAGCGGAACGGGAAACGGTCGGCGAAAAGGAGCGAATCGTATTTTCCGTTTGAAACTGCCGTTTTGTATTCGCTGTCGAGCTTTGAAAGCTGCAATGTATAATTTTCCGCATTCTTTTTGTAGATTGAAGAATTGTTTGAATCAAGCTTGATGATTGAATCACGGAGCACGTTTACAATTATGATTGCGTTTTTAAGAGAAAGCCAGACGTGCTCATCATATTCAACTTCATCGTCGTCATGATCATGATGCTCGTGGCCGTGTCCATGGCCGTGACCCATTACGCTTTCGAGGCACTGCTTTGCTGAAAGTTTTTTTCCGACAAAGAACGGATTTATTTTTGATGCCATAAGGTCATCGAAACTCTTGTTTCCGAAATAGATGTGGAAATGTTCAACTGAATCTGCCGGCTCATGACCGTGATCGTTGAGCATGACATACTTCGGACCTTTTGAACCCTTTGCCGTAAACTTATAGCGTACACCGGAGATTTTTCCTTCGTCATTTTTCACCGGGACAAATCCTGAATAAACATAGGATTCAGTTTCCTTTTTTCCGTTGTCATATACGAAAGTGATTTTGTCTCCCTTTATCGTCACTTCCTTTACTCCGCAGTTCCATTTAGCTTCGATTTCCTTTCTTGAATCCTTTACGCTGATTGATTTTTTTTCTGCCTGTGCTTCAACGTATTCATCAAGCGCACCTGTCAAAAGAACCGGATACAAAGATTTCCATTCACCATTGAACTCTGAAAGCTTTCTTGGCTTGATATCCTTTTCGGTAACTTCTTCATCATGATCGTGCTCATGCTCGTCTGACTGCATACCTTCGACAAGCTCTTCCTCACGCACTTTGTCTCCAAGAACTTCCATCATGTTGACGACAATCATGTTTTTGTTGCGTGCGTTTTCCAGTGCATCTTCAACCCACTCGTCGCTTTCTCCACCGACATATACGAACATGTCGCATGTAGAAATTTTTGCGATGTCCTGGAAACTCGGCTGATAGCTGTGAAGATCAGTTCCGCTGTTCTGGAGCAATGTGACTTCATAGTTTCCCGAATTTTTACCGAGGACGTTCATAACCCAGTCATACCCCGGGAAGGTTTCGCAGACGATTGATTTTTTTGCCGCGAATGCAAATGCTGATGTGAACATCAGTGCCGCAGTCATTATTGCTTTGATTAATTTTTTCATTTTATATCTCCTGATTTTTTATGCGCAGATACATTCTTCCAGTTTTGAAAGAATTTTTTCTTTATTATAATTTTTGCCGATAAACACAATCTGGTTGACCCTGTCTCCGTATTCAGGATCCCAGCTCTCCTTCAAGTCACTGTCATTTTCGAGGCACTCTTTTTGTGTCGCCTCATCCAAAGCCGCAACCCAGTATGCAACCGGCATTATTGATGAATTTCTTCCGGCCTGCTCAAACAACTGCACGTCATCGGATTTTCCGCCGAACCAGATGTAGCCTTTTGCACGTATCAGCTCGCTCGGATATTCGTTGTTGATGAAATCAAGGAATTTATTTTCATCGAACGGCTTTTTGTTTTCATAAATGAAAGATGAGATTCCGTATTCATCTGTGCATCCCTTGCTGTTGTCATCTGTGAGCGAATTGATTGCCTTCTGAATTGCAGACGAAGAATCGACCATTTCAAAATTGAATTTTTCATCGGAAGTGATTTCCTTGATGTCCACCTGTCCTTTCACAGCCGGAATGATTTTTGCCTTGGGCTGGAAAT
>JAFOTA010000081.1 GCA_017421145.1 Treponema sp. | reverse complement strand
GTAACGGCAACGAGTGCATCGGCAGTGGAGATTCCTGCTTCTTCGAGAGTCTGCAGGTCATTTCCGTCGGCATAGGTGATGGTGCAGTCCAGAGTGTCCCTGAGGCTGTTGACGTTCTCGCTGTTGTTGTCGATCAGAATGACGTTGTTAGCCGCATCGTTCAGCAGCCGTTTTGCAAGCTGAGTACCGGTAAATCCGGCACCTACAATTACTATCTTCATTCTTCCAGTATACCACAAAAATCACCATAATTGAAGATGTTTGTCTATAGATGCTTGCTGATTATGGAAAATTCAATTACAATGGAATAAAGTGCAAAATTTTTTTTCAGGAGAGCCATGATGGGTAATCTGATTGTCGGACAGTCCGGCGGGCCTACCGCTGTAATCAATTCCAGCCTTGCCGGTGTGTTTTCTGCAGCTGAAAAATCCGGCATAAAAAAGATTTATGGAATGAAAAACGGAATCAAAGGATTCCTAAAAGGAAACAACGTAGATTTGTCATCAGTATTTGACGGCGCAGAAAAGATTTCATTGCTCAAGCAGACGCCTGCATCTTTTCTTGGCTCATGCCGCTACAAGCTTCCCGAAGCATCTGAAGGAGCCGAAGTCTACGGACAGATTTTCGAAAAGCTTGATTCCATGGACATAGAATATTTTCTCTACATCGGCGGAAATGATTCCATGGACACCATCAAAAAACTTTCCGAGTACGGGGCAAAAACCGGATCCAATATAAAATTCATGGGAGTTCCCAAGACCATAGACAATGACCTTGCCGTTACCGATCATTCGCCCGGGTTCGGAAGCGCAGCGAAATTCATTGCCACCAGCGTGCGTGAGCTTGTCTGTGACTGCCGGATCTATGACGTTGAAGCAGTGACCATCGTGGAAATCATGGGACGCAATGCAGGTTGGCTTACTGCGAGTGCGGCTCTTGCAAGATCAGAAGATTGCGAGGGAGCGGATTTCATCTATCTTCCTGAAACAGCTTTTGACGTTGATGATTTTATCAAAAAGGTCAGTGCTCTTGCCGCCGAAAAAAAATCCGTCGTAGCTGCGGTGAGCGAGGGAATAAAGCTCAAGGACGGACGTTTTGTCTGTGAGCTTGTAAATTCCGGAGGGGCAAAGGATGTCTTCGGCCATACACTTTTGAGCGGAGCCGGAAAGTATCTTGAGAACAGAATCAAAAATGAAATAAAAGGAATAAAGTGCAGGTCTATAGAACTTTCCACTTTGCAGAGGTGCGCATCACACGCCGCAAGCCTTACTGACATCGAAGAAGCTTTCCGTGCCGGTGAAGAATCGGTTAATGCAGCTTTGAGAGGTGAAAGCGGAAGGGTCACGTATTTTGAAAGGGTTTCTGATTCTCCATATAGCTGCGTTATAAAAACCTGCAGCGTACAGGAGATTGCGAACATAGAAAAGAAAGTTCCGCTTGAATGGATAACCGACGGCTATGTTACGGAAGACGTTGAAAAATACATACGCCCCCTCATTCAGGGAAGCCTTTCGCTTTCAGTGGAAAACGGACTTCCAAGGCTTTTGAAATTATAGGCGTATCTGCTTGTTCCGGTCAAAGCACGGCGCGGTCTTGAAAAAACATTTTGAGTCCGTCGCTGATGCATCCGTTTCCAATAAGATTGCGGCTGAAATTCTCGAATGCTCTTTTTGATGCATTGAAATCGGAAAGTGTTTTTTTCAGTGCATCTTTTTCGTTTTCTCCGTTAAAGATTACGAACGCTTCGGCAGCTTCATTTCCCGGATTGAAATTCTCCGTCTTGTTGTAAAGCAGCATCGCGTCATTGAAATCTTCGAATTCTTTTTCAAGCTTTTCTTCCATAAAAAATTTTTTGATAAGATCTATGAATGCGCGCACTTTTACTATCTGGAATTCTTCATCCTGCACATAGGCGTTCCATATAAAAGGTTTTCCTGAAAGACATGCCCGTGAAAACGAATCTTCGCCGCGTATAAAATTGAAGTCGCACAAGACAAGCAGGGCATCCCATGCACTTTGATTCATGTATGGAAGGGGTGTCATGCAGAACGGTTTTCCGTATTTTTCCCACGCTCCTGAAAAAGATTTGAAGCTGAGTCCGTTCGCCGCAAAAACGTTAAGCGAAAAATCAGGGGCTTTTTTTCTTTGTTCGGTCTGAAAATCTGAAAGTGCAGAAACCAGAGGCTCCAGATTTTTTTCATACGCAAAAACGGTTATATTGAAATATTTTTTTCCGTCCTGATTTTCTGAAAAATATGAAATGATTTTTTCCGCCGTATCGTTCCCGGAAGATTCTACAATGCCGCTGCGGAGTTTTTCCAATGCTGATTTTTTGTTTCCGAGGCTTTCCATGAATTCTTTGTCAAGGACAAGGCCTCCTGTTTTTTCCGTGAATCCCGGCATGAAATTTATTTTTTTCACGAGCGCGGATCTGGTTCCGCTTTTCAGAAGATGAAAGTCATCGGCCCATGTTTCGGCGGTCAGATATTCTATGTTCACTATCTGAACCGTTTCCGTCCGGTTTTTGTCAAAGAGGATTTCATCAAGCCATTCAGGTCTTCCGCATTGAAAGCATTCCAGAATCAGCGGCGCAGGATTTTCCGTGAAAAAAGACTTGCATTCTGAACTTGCATTCCAGTCAAGTATGTTCCATCCGTTGTATTTTTGATACGGAACTTCCTTTATTTTCGGAGCCATTGCAGAAAACGAGGCAAGATTGCTCACCACAAGAGAAAGCTCTGAATCAGGATATTTTTCAGAAAGACTTCTTGAAAGCCTGTAGACGAAACCAATGTCACCGTAATTATCGACGACCTTGCAAAGAATCATAGCGTGCATGTTTTTAACTTACATAAAAAACAATGTGTTGTCAAAAGCTTTTTAAATGGAATCCCGAAAAACTTGAAAATACATTATTCATTGCTTATAATATAGAATGTTGTATAATGGAGAATGAGATGAGCAGGAGAATTGAGCGAAGGAAGCAGAATTTTATAAATTGGATAAGACTCGTTGCAGGATTGGCTCTTACCGCACTTTGCGCCGCGGTGATTTTCCGCTATGTCTTTACATCTGCCGTCGTAGTTGATTCAGGTGCCATGACCAAGGCTGATTCACAAAACGTTGAGGTAAAGGCAGTCCAGGAGATTATCATAGACATTGAAAACGGTGACGGAGATTCTGCCGTTGAAAAAATCGATTTGCTCGATGACTCTTTTTCTGATCCCCAGGTGCTTGCATATCTCCGCAATTTTAAAAACTATTATCTCAGGCAGTCAAAAAAAGACAAGAATGCAGAATCCATGAGCTCCGTTTATTTCGTCCTCCGCTCCGTGGATTTGAAATCTTTCTTTGAAAAAAATCATGTTGCAAACAGCATATATTATCTTGAGGCGGTTCCTTATTTTTGCATCAAATATTTTGAGCAGGGAAAAAGCGCGAACCTGAAAAAAGACAATTCGTCGAATCTGGAACTTTATGAAAATTACATAAGGACGTTCATTGAAGACGGTGCAGTGACGATTACATCTACCGAAGCTGACATAATCTGCCTTTATATTTCCGCAAAGAAAAAAAGCTCGGGCAATTCCGATATGGAAGTTGCGCAGACACAAAAGGAAATTGAAAAAGTCAGAAATGATTATGCCGCGCAGCTCGGTGAAAATGGAACGTGCGTAAGACAGCGCGATGCCCTTGAAAAAATGCACAAGTGGTGCGAGGAAAAAATCAGCAAGCATTTTATACTCGATTGGTTTGTCGGAAGCTTCCCGGCATATAGGATTCCGATTGAAAAAAAATAGGGGCGGATATGAAATCACAGAAAATAAAAAATACTGCGTTTACTGAATGTTCAAAAAAAATCTTCATGCTGGGAATGTCGCTCGCCTGCTTTTTGCTTTCCATAATCTACCAGTCAAGGGCAGGGTATATCCGTCTTGGGATCAACAACAACTTTGCCGTCATGACGACTTTTGTGCTTGCCGTTTTGAATGCGTTCAATCTTTATGAATATGCGCATGCATGCTCAGGAAGAAAAAATGATTTTTCATTTTTTGACGTAATAGAATTCATTTCATACATTTTGTTCAGCTCAGGATTTTTCAACGTTGTCCTTATACCGATTTCAGGATTCGGTTTCATGGAAATAATAATTGCATTGGTCTATCTTGCAGGAAGCACTCTGACCCAGGGCATGAAAACGAAAAAAGTGAGGTTTACGGGACCAGAACCTTTTTCAACTTTGATTTTCGGTCTCCTGCTTTTGGTGCTGAAATGCTTTCTCTTTTATTTTATGGAAGACAACATGTACCTTCAGTTTGTCGAAGGAAACACGATCCTGCGCTTTTTGATTTTCTTCCTTTCGATTGCATGCGTCATAGGAATCGTGCGCCACATATCGAAAATAGGCGAGGCTAATCTTGACGTGCGCGGTAAAAAAAACAGGCGGGACAGCGTCAGGAAATTTGTCGTCAAGGCATGGAAGGCTTTGGTGTCTGCCGTTAAAAAAACAGTGACGTTCATTCTTTCTTTTTTCACCGGATGGATAGGAATCGTGATTATTGTCGTCATCGCACTTCTCGTTTTGGGAATAGGCATGTTTGCGTTCGACAGTTTTTTCAATGCTGTCATGAAAGTGGTCGAACCTTTGCTTGAAAAATTTTTGTCCACCGGGGAATATACCGTGAATCCTGGAATCCTTTACACGGTCGCACAGCTTTTTTCGCTTGTGATCTACACGTTGTTCATTTTCATTTTCACGAAATCCTCTGATGCCGGCGTTGAAAAAATGTGCGGTGAGCTTTTGGAAAATTATGTTTTGAATCAAAATGATTTTGCATGTTATGACAGGCTCTTTTTGAAAGAAAGTGCGGTAAAAGAAATCTGCACGGAAAAAAATGAGCTTAAAAAAATAGCGCTTGCTTCTGACAAGGATGAAATAGAAAAAATCGTCAGGAACATTGCGGCATCCACAAATGAAAAAAATCAGGAATAGAGTTATGGAAAATGAAGTCATGGCCGGAACAAAAGATTTGAGCTTGCTTGATGCAGGTCCTAAAGAAAACTATATTAATGCGCTCAAAAAAAATGAGGCGAAAATTCTTTCCGTCATAGAAAAGGGCGGTCAGAATCTTTCCGGTGAGCAGCTGTATCAGATGTCGGAAGATTATTTCCATGATGGGATCGACAAATTTATTTTTGAAGATCTTATGGGAGAAGACCATTGTCCGCTTCTTACGTTTTCTGATGCGGTTCTGGAAAAAGTCTGGCAGAAGCCTGAAAAATTTGCGTCCGGTAAAAGCCGTTTTTTTGAAGCCGCGCGGCTTGGAGCTATCGAAGAAAAATACTCTCTTAGAAAAGAACGCATTGATGACATAATAATAAAATCATGCACGGACGGAAAAAATCCTCTTTCGGATATTTCTGACGACAGGTTTTTCATGATGCTTGATCTTTCGGAATTCAACGCATCTCCTAAGTCGCTTGAATCCTGTGCCGCTCTTTTGAAATCTGCAGTGGCAAAGGTGAGCGCAGAGCTTACTCCCAAAGGTTTCGGTCCGTTCAAGAAAAAAATAGCCGCATCTGAAAAAGAGAAGGCTTTGTCCGGTTTTGAAAAAAAAGCGTCGAAGGTTTTTGAAGCCCTGAGCCGCGTAGTGTCATGCTGCATAGAAAAAAAACGCACTGATTTTTATGAGCGTGTTTCTCCTTCATCAATAGAAGAGCTGTTTGATTTTATTGAGGATGTAAGAAAAAAATTCGGACGTGATGAAAACGGAAAAAAAATCCTGGACATATCATACGAAGAATTCCTGCTTCAGTTCATAAATTATTATGTGAGCGTCGCGCAGATAAAAAAGCTCGGCGAATCAGGTTCCTTTGTTCCGATATCAAATTGGAAATTGAACGAAGCGTTCAGAATTCTCGGCGAATATTCATGCAATCCGGGAATCCAATATCAGCTGATTGAAAAATATGCGAAAGAAAAAAACAACAGCATGATTTATTTTCCTTTTGAAATAATCAGCGACATATTGTGCAAAAGCGAAAGCGGATGGGACATAAACAAAAAGTGCCTTGACGTAGTGTTTGAGGTTGCAGACGAGCGGGCAGATGAAAAACCCAGGATAGAAAAGCTCGTTACTCTTGTGGTTTCGGATCATTCAAGAAATGACAGGGTGAGGGCAGAGGCTTTTTCAAGGTATTTTGATTTGGTAAAGGATGACCTTCATGCTCTTGTTCCATGGATAAGGGACTGCATCGTACCTGAAGTTTTTTCCGGTAAATATGCAAGGGCTTCAGTTTCCGTCGCTGCAAAAATCTTGAGTCTTGAAGGAACCGATGGTGCTGATGACGGTCTGGATGCATCAAGGCAAAAATGCGTTGACTATCTGAAAGACAATTATGAATCGGATCCGCTTGAAATACTCAACACGATAAAAAATTTCCTGTGCATGAGGTCGTGCAGGAATTCAGTGTTGAAAGAAAAAATATACGGACAGTTCTATTCAGGTTTCGGCGATGACACTGCGAAGAAAATCCAGTTCAACCGCGAGATTCTTGACGGCCTTAAATCTGATGAAAGCTCAAGGCTCTTTTTGTGCCATGTCTGTTCCCGGACTCTTGAGATGGCAGGCTCTTTCACTGATTCACAGAAAACGGTTCTTAAAGACAGCGTGGAGTATCTTCTTTCGCTTGCATCTTCCGGTGACGAAAGTGCGGATGAAGTTCTCGTCAAATTCATTTACGAAGGAAAAGAAGATTTTGCCTCAAAGGATGCGCTTTCAAAAATATGTATGATGGAAAACAAGGTTTCAAAAAACGTATGCTTTTCGCTCATAGAAAAAATCTGCCGTAAAAATGCAGTGCCGGAAAACGAGCATCAGGCTTCGGTTTTGAAAACGGTTTTGGATTGCCTTTTGAAAAATGAAAATCAGAAAAGCATTGAGACGGACAAAAAGCTTCTCCAGTTCCTGGGCATGGATTTTTCATCCGACGAACATTCTCTTTCTGAGTACGGAAAAAAAGCCGTCAACTTTCTTTGGAAAAAAAGCGAGGCTAAATCTCCGTTGTGGCAGGAAATAAAATTTGACTACATACAGATCGTGTCAAAGTGCCGTAACGTGGATATTCTCCAGTATGCCTTTGAAAAAGCGTGCAGGTAAAATCAGAGCTTCATTAAATGTCGGTGTCCGATGCGGCCGTCAATGTTCCGTCGTCATAATCGTCTTCGGCTGCAAGAGACGCAAGGTCTGACACTGCTTTGTATCTTGCGGCTTTCTGCCATGTGGTTCCGGCTTCATCGAGCGACTGCATCTGCTGTTCTTTTTTGTCCTTTTGCTTTTCATAAGCGACTTTTGCCGCCAAAAGTATTTCGGACGCTTTGTCTGCCCTTACATGCAATAGCTGCGCAAGTTCAGCTTCAGGAGCCTTTGCAAGCGATTCAAGGTCGGAATATTTTTTTATGAGGATTTTTTCCCTTTTTTCTCCGATTCCCGGAAGACCGGCGAACGGTGAAACTATGTTTTCTTTTGTCCTCAGTGTCTGGTTTCTGCTTGTCGCAAATCTGTGGGTTTCATCGCGCACTCTCTGCAAAAGACGCAGCGCATCGCTTCGTTTCGGAAGGCATATCGGAGCCTGGCTGTGGGGAAGCCATATTTCCTCATCACGTTTTGCAAGTCCTGCAACCGGAATGTCAAGGTCAAGGGATTTTAGTATTCCGTCAACTGCATTTACCTGGCCTATGCCTCCGTCAATCAGAATCAGGTCGGGAAGCTCCTTGTTTTCGTTTACGAGCCTTGAATACCTTCGTGAAGTCGCCTCCCTCATGGACTGGAAATCATCGATGCTTCCGTCCGTTGTTTTGAGCCTGAAATATCTGTAGTTCTTTTTATCAGGATTTCCGTTGTAAAAGCTTATGAGCGAAGCGACAGGAAATTTTCCGCCGATGTGTGCGATGTCAAATCCTTCTATCCTTACCGGAATCTTTTCAAGAGAAAGAATCTGCTGAAGTTCTTTCATTGCTGGGAAATCTCCGCGCTCCCTCTGCCGCCTGATTATGTCTTCCCTTGCGTTCTGCCTTGCCATTTCGATCGCCGCCATGTGAAGCTTTGCTCCCGGCATGGATTCGGTCACCATGGTTATGCAGTCCGAGGCTCCGTATGTTTCGGAAAACCACCTGGACATATAATCAAGTCCTTCCTGGCTCATTATGTAGATCTTAGGAGGAACAAGCTCTTTTTCCGTGTAGTATGCGCCCATGAATTCCGGTATGACCTCAACGTCTTCGTTCAGCGTGACAGTCCTGTAGTTGTCCCTTCCCAAAAGCTTTCCCGTGCGGATTTTAAGTACAGTGAAGCTTACAAGCTCTCCGTCGCGCCATGAAGCTATGTAGTCCCTGTCATCACCGTCAAAGCCTTCCACGATGTTCTGGTTGTGCAGGACTGAAAGCGCTTTTATGCCGTCCCTGAGTCTTGCCGCCTTTTCGAAATCAAGCGATTTTGCGGCTTCTTTCATCGCGTTTTCAAGTTTTTTTGTACTTTCGCCGCCTTTGTTCTCAAGAAGGCTCGAGATTTCTTCGATAAATTCATCATAGGTGGAAGAACCGCATTTTCCAAGGCATGGGGCAAGGCATCGTCCTATGTGGTAATACATGCAGGCGGAGCCGGTTTCCGGATTTTTTTTTCGGAAGGACTTGCAGTGCCGTAACGGATATATTTCGTAGATTGTTTCTATAAATGTATCGAGCGCGCTTGCATCCGGGAACGGTCCGAAATATTTTGAGCCGTCCTGGACAATGTGCCTGGTTTTGAAAATACGGGGGAATTCTTCGTTCGTGATTCTTAGGACCGGATATGATTTTCCGTCCTTGAGATTTATGTTGTAGCGCGGCGTATGCTGCTTTATGAGGTTGTTTTCAAGCAGGAACGCCTCATATTCGTTGTTTGTCGTGATATATTCTATGCTTCTGGCACGGCTGACCAGCAATCTTGTCTTGATGTCCTTGTTTCCGCTAAAATAGGATGTCAGGCGGTTTTTAAGGTTTTTTGCCTTGCCTACATAAATAATGGTTCCCTCTCCATTGCGCCAGAGATAGACTCCGCTTTGGTTTGGGGCCTTGAGAGCCGTCTGGTGCAGTATTTCCCTGAAATTCTGCGTTGCGGCTTGTTTAGGGTCGGGAGGATTTGATGATGGTAAATCAGTTGATGACAGGTGGTCGGATAAATGCATAGCAAAAGGATACTTTTTTTCGCGGTGTTTTGTCTACTGACTGCCGCTCTTGGTTCCGCCGATGAAAGGGTTGTGACTTTGGGCGGAAAGAACGGCTGGACAAAAGTTCAGAAAATGGACGGAGTGACCGTCGGTTCAGGCCGCTACGGTTATGATTGCATTCAGCTTGACACGAACAACAGGCGCGTTGCTGATACGACTGACCTGCTCCTTGATTTTGAGGACGGATCTTTCGGTGACACAGCCGGAAAATATACCGTGCGCTCCAATAAATTCCAGCGTTCGCAGTCGGCAAAAATGGGAAAGGGATCCGGCCTAAGCCGTGGTGACGGTGGAATGCGCATATCAGGAGGACGTGACACCATTTTCGGAAAATCAGGTCTGACCGGTTCCTTTATAATCGAATTCTGGCTTAATCCTTCAGTGGCTGACAACGGTGAAGTGGTTCTTTCATGGAGATCCTCACGCACGGAAAACGGATGGCCTCTCTACCAGATGATTTACGCAAGCTTTTTCAACAACCGCCTCCGCTGGGAATTCACCAATGTCTTCAACGGCTACAAGGACAACGGCGGTGAGATAAGCCTCTCTGGATACAAGATCATAGTTCCTAACGTGTGGTCCCACCATTCGATCAGCTACAATGACGACACGGGTCTTTTGGAATACCGCATCGACGGAAAGCTTGAGGACATGAAATACCTTACTACCAACGGACGTGAAAACGGATCGATCTACAGTCCGTACCTTGGCGTTGTCGCAGATCTTGAAATCTGTCCTTCATATACCGGGCGCATCGATGATTTCCATATCCAGCGTTCGGCGGAAAGCAGCACTGCATCTTCACTGCGCTATGATTCATACAAGAGTACAGGCGGACGCTTCGTTACTGAGCCTCTTCTCGTTTCAAGGTGCGCCATACTCAACAGGATTGATGCAATAACGAACGAGCCTGCCCAGACAGATGTCGTCATGTATGTTAGAAGCGGTGACAATTATTTCAGCTGGACTGACAATGAGCCTGAATGGATTCCCGTTGACAATCACAAGACGATAGAAAACGTGAGCGGAATGTATTTCCAGGTTGCGGTCGATCTTTACCCGGACGGCGGCGGTTCAAAAACACCTTCGGTAACCCAGCTTGACCTGCATTTCACGGAACATCTTTCTCCGCTTCCACCGTTCACATTGGTTGCGGAACCGGGTAACGGGCAGGTGACCCTCACATGGAGCTATTCAGTCGATGACGATGCCGGCGGATACTACATATATTACGGCGAGCGTCCTGGCGAATATCTTGGCCGTGAAGCGTACAAGGGAGACTCACCGATCAACGTCGGAAACGTCAACAAAGTTACTTTGAACGGACTTAAAAACGGAAAGATTTATTATTTTGCGGTGGCAACTTATTCTAAGCTTGATGACCGGATCATAGGCGTACTTTCAAAGGAAGTCTATGCACGGCCTTTAAGGAAGGGAACCGCTGATTAAAAATCCCTGATGATCCTGGTATGTTTTCATGCCGGGATTGTTTTGCATTAAAAAGAGAGGATAAAAATGAGTGACAACAATTCTAATGCAAACCTCATGCTGGAGAGGGCAAACGCTGCAGTCCTTTCCCGTGATTACAGTCTTGCTACCCGCTTGTACAGGACGTTGCTTTTGTCGGATCCTGACAATACGGATTTGCTTTTCGCACTTGGAGATTTGTATCAGAAATCAGGAAATGATGCCAAAGCCATTCCGATCTACAAGCAGCTGATAGAAAAAAATCCGAAAGACGTCGTATCGATGAATTTCCTCGGTTCAATCTACCGCCGCATAAAGCAGTGGGATGATTCAATCGACATACTTGAAAAAGCAGTCATCGTCGATGAAACCAACATGCAGACTTTCTACAACCTCGGATTTACTTACAAGCTCATGGGGCGCAACGAAGAGGCAATCCAGTGCTTCAACACGGTCGTGGAAGAAAATCCGAATGACGTTCTTGCCTACAATCACATCGGCTCGATCTATGCATCCGAAAACGAGCATGACAAAGCTGTTTCTGCATATCAGCGCGGACTTAAAATCGACCCGAACCATCCGATCCTGCATCTTAACATGGCGCACAGCTATGAAAAGCTCGGAAGCGATGATCTTGCCGCAAATGAATATGAGCTGGCCCTCCGTTCAAAACCGGGCTGGCTTGATGCAATAGACGGCTATGCTGATCTGCTTTTGAAAAAGAGGGACATAAAATCAGTTTCAGAAATGCTCTCGCAGGCAATACGCCTTAATCCCCAGGTTGCGAGCGTCCATTCAAAGATGGGCCATGTCTACGGAATGCAGGGAAATTACGTGGATGCTGAATCTGAGTTTACGACCGCACTCAAAATAAATTCCAAGAATTATGATTCGTTCGCTGATCTTGCGGAAATCCTTTTCAAAAACGGAAAGATAGTCGATTCAATCCGCACTATGAAAAAAGGCGATGAGATTTGTGCTGATTCCGATCCGAAATTCATGGCACGCTACGCCGAGCTTATGATGGATGCGGACAAGCTCAATGCAGCCGGACATAAAATCAAGATGCTCTGGGAAAAAGATCCTGACGACATTGAAACGCTTAATCTTCTCGGACAGTATTATATCTGCAGGGGAGAGGATGCCAAGGCAGAAGGATGCTACCAGAAAATCAAAAAGCTTGATCCTGCATACATGGAATACCTTGTGTCCAGTGCGCGCCGCTATAATCAGACCGGACGTTACGGAAAGGCAGAGGGCAACGTAAGGAAATTCCTTCAGGCCGACGTGAACAACGAAAATGCCATGGTCGTGCTTGCCGATTCCCTTGAAAAACAAAACCGGCTTGAAGAAGCTCTTGATGAATACCAGAAACTTGCCGCACTCGATTTGGACAATATTTTTTACAAGGCATCGCTTGAACGTCTTGCACAGGCAATAGAAGACGCACAGGAAGATTTCGAGTCTGTCCAGGGTGAGGGTGAAGAGCGTGAAGAAGCCGCAGCCGCAATGGATGACCTTGAATCCCAGATGCGCGGAACCACTGATGACGGAAGCGCCTATGATTCAAATGCGATCATGCCGTCCTTTGATTTCAATGACATGGACGGAAAGAAGCTTTCGCAGGCTCAGATGATTCAGGAACGTAACCGCGGATACAGCTTTGAGGGACTTACAACCGAAGATCATTCCATGGCATCTCCTTTTTCACCGAACATCGATGAAGAAATCATGGCGAGCAATCCTCAGCTTGATGATTTTGAAAGTCTTGTCCCGGAGCCTGAAAAAGAACCCGTGGAAGCATCCGGCGGATTTGTCAACGCAATGCCGTCTGACGGTACCGGAATGGGAAATGGTCCTTCCGAAAGCCTCATGAGCGGAAAGTTCCTTGATGAAGATATTGACGGAACAAAAAAAGTTCCTGACCGCACCCTCAATGTTTCCGATGGATTCGACGATACCGAGGATGATTTCACTGAAGATGACGTTCCTCCTGCAAGACCTGCAAAATCAAGGCCGGCAGCCGCAAAAGCCCCTGAGCCTTATTCAGAAGCAGATGATGATGAAGTTCAGGCAGTCGAATCATCTTATGAACCTGAGCCAGAGCCTGTTTCCGCTGCTCCTGCTGAAAGCTTGCCTGACTCCGATTTTGATTTCTCCATGGATGAAAGTGCCGAAGACATAAACCAGGATTCTGAAAGCAATGAAGAAAGCTTTGAGCCTGCATCAGAAGAAAGCACCGAAGTTTCAATGGAAGGCGATGAAGATATATTTGATTCCGAAGAACAGGAAGAAGCCGGCGGCATGGAATTCAGCGATGAAGAGCTTGTTTCCGGTGAAGAAGAAATTATCGACCATGTTTCCGACGGAATTGAAAATGATGAAGAAGAGCCTGACAACGGTTACGGATTTTCATTTGAAGACGATGACGGATCTTCTGTGTTCGACAAAGGCGGAACGGAATCTTCTCCTGAATCTTTTGATGACGGAAACGACGGAAATGATGAAAATGATTTCACCGTAGAAAATGATTTTGAGACCGTGGAATCTTCAGACGAATCTGAAACAGAACCTTCCGGACTTTCTGGAAATAACGGTGCTTCTGGACTTTCATCGGGTTCAGGAAATTCTGCTCCTTCGGGAAATGCATCTCCGGCTGAAGGAATTGAATCTTCCGATGGTGAGCTTGATTCAGAAAACATTGAGCCTTCTGAAAGCACTGGATATGGAACTGCAGAAACTTATGAATCTCCGGTTTCCGAAAACATGCTGGATGCAGATGAAAATGAAGAGGAAATTGAAATGCCTTCAGTTTCGGATATCACTGCGGCGGCTGCAAACGAATCTGTGCTTGCTTCTGCCGGGGCTTTGCTTCATGAAAAATCACCGGTCTTTGAACAGGAGGACGGTGACAGCATAAAGCTTTCTGTTGATCTTTTCGTAAAGCTCAAGGATTTGAGTGCGTATCTTCCTGTCGATAAAAAACAGAAATTCCTTGAAAGCCGTGAAAATCTCCAGCTTGAATATCTTATCAAAAAGCTGAGCGGAGAAGCCGGCCTTCTTGAAACTGCGCATGACATACGCGAGCGGCTGAATCTAAGCGACGACGATGACCTTGATATGGACGTGGATGCTGCACGGAACATTTTGAGCCACATGAAAGGTTATATCGAATCGCTTCCTGATCAGAACATCGCAAAATCACTTGAAAGTGAAGTCGATGCCGCAATAAGCAAACTTTAGTGCAGGGTGCTTGAAGTGAAAAATTTAGGCGGTTTGACATACGGAATTGTCGGTCTCGGACTTATGGGCGGTTCTCTCGGAAAAGCAATCAGGGAGAACGTGCTTTCTGCTTCCGGTGCGTCCGGTAAGATTTTGGGTGCGGATATAAATTCCTCATCCCTTTCCCTTGCCCTGGAGCAGCATATTTGTGATGAAGTTTTTTCAATGGATTCCGTTGACAAAATGCTTTCGGAATGTGATTTCGTCTATGTCTGCCTTTATCCGCATGACACGGTCGAATTTCTGAAAAAGCACAAAAATGCCTTCAAGTCCGGTTCCGTGATTTCTGACATAAGCGGTGTAAAAGCGCTGATTTTTGATTCGCTGAAAGATTTCTACCGTCCCGACGTTGATTTTATTCCCGGTCATCCGATGGCAGGAAGCGAAAAGGAAGGCTACATAAATTCTTCCGGAGGCATTTTCAAAAACCACAATTATATCGTCATGCCGCTTGAATCGAATTCGCGTGAGAACGTGGAGCTTTTGAAAAACCTTGTGAGCGAAATCGGATTTACGCGCATAGTCGAAACTGATGCGAGGGTGCATGATCACAAGATTGCTTTTACGAGCCAGCTTTGTCATGTAATAGCGTCTTCCCTTGTTGATTCTGCAGAAGATGATCAGGTTACTGCATTCGGAGGAGGAAGCTTTGAAGATCTTACGAGAATCGCACTTATAAACGCGCCTCTTTGGTCTGAGCTTTTTCTTGCGAACAAAAAAGAACTGCTCGGTCACATTGACAAATTCATGGATTCACTGAACGTACTGCGCTCTGAAATTGAAAGCGGTGACTCGGACAAAATAAAGGCTTTCCTTGAAAATGTCCGTGTGCGCCGTCTTGCCATGGGAAGAACAGATTCAAAGCATTAAGCGTTCCCTTAAAAATCTCCGTGGTCTTCAATGAAAACGAATCCTTTTACCGGGCTTGAAACTGAATACCATCTTCCGTAAGCGTTGCTGATTACTTCCTGTATGTCGGTGAATCCGTTTACTTTGATGCTTGCGTTTCCTTCCGGTGCGTTGCTTTCATCGAACATCGTTCCTGCTTTCCTGTAATTTATGTTCGGTGCTTCATATATCGTAACGTAAGGGTCGTTTTCCGTCGCAAACTGAATTTCTTTTTCTCCGTTGTCTGGGTAAAGGTTGTAGCTTCCTTGTATGTCCTCTATGGTTTCAAGATACATTCCCGAAATGGTTTCGCTTGCAGGATATGTGAGCTTGTATTTTTTTTCATTGAGGCTTCCTGAACCAGATTCTATTTCCGCCGCATATACGATCTGCCTGCGCCTTATGCTTCCCTGAGAACCCGTGAAATCATCGGAAATCCTGAACCAGTTGAATCCGCTTTCAAGAGGGACGTATGTTGTTCCTGCCGTCAAGCTGAGACGTGAAAACGTTCCTGTCTGAAGATAAAGGTTGTATCCCGGAATCCAAAAAAGCCTTTCGCCGCGTTTTGCCTGGAACCAGTATGATGTCTTTCCTTCGAATTCAAGTTTTTCGGCTGTCCTTGCAATCAAAAGCACTTCGCTTCCCTGAGCCATGGATTCGTTTCCGGTAAGATTTTTTGCAGGTTCCGAATATTCCGCCGTGTTGTATTTTACAAGGCCGACGTTTACTTTTTTCTTTCCTTCGCTTGTCGGGAAAATATAAAGCTGACCTCCGGTAGTGCCGCGCTTTTCATTTTCGCTGAATTCAAAGCATGAGAATTCTTCGTTCAGCTTCAGTTCCGGTAGTCCCGCAGGAATTATGATGACTTCGTTTACCGTGCCGCTTGCATCGTCAATCAGCTCGACCAGATCCGGGCTTCCTTCTTTTCCTTGTATGCGCACTGCACGGGTTCCGTTTATCTTTTCTGATTTTTTGTATTTTTCATCTATGGTTCCGTCGAACGGCACTGACTCAAAAAGAACTTTTTCGTTCTTCGTGATTTTCGTCACCCAAGGATTTCCGTTGACCAGATCGAAAGTCTGTTCTATTTCCTGAGACTTGTCGTTTACGGAAAGCCTCTGTATGTGGCGGAATGTTTCTATGCTGATTTCCTGCGGCCTGTCATAGTCTCCGTTTTCTGCCTTTATGCTTGAATTGCCTGTAAGACTTTCGTTTGACCATGGATTCACTATGTCCGTTTCTTCTTCGCCGTTTTTTTCTTTAGGCCTTATGCTTTCTTTTCTGTTCGGATTTTTTCCGTCGAGCATTATAATCTGTGAGTCAGGCGTAGTACCTACAAAAGTCCAATCATTCTTTTTTGAGCAGGAAAAAAATGCCAGCAAAGCCAGCCCTGCAAATCCTATTTTCGTCGCTGTCTTTTTCATGAAAGAGAGTATAGTTTTTTTGAGCGTGAAGGTCAAAGGCTCCGTTGTGTCATGCGGCTATAAATCTTCATGCTCTGCGTGGTGCCTTTCTTTTTCCGTGTAGAGGCTTTTGTCCGCGCCTTTTATTAGAGTTTCAAAATCAATGTCATTTTTTCCGTCGGTCTTGAAAGTTCCTATGCTCGACCTTATTTTATACGGAAGCTTTGATTTTGCATTGTATGATTCAAGGTATTTTTCGATTTTTTCTTTTATTGCATCCGTGTCGGCATCACCTTCAATGACTGCAAGAATTTCATCTCCTCCGAACCTTACGCAAAGTGCTGATTGCGGGCATGCACGTTTCAATGAGTTTGCCGTCTGAAGTATTGCGTTGTCACCTGCTGAATGACCGTACAGATCGTTGATTTTTTTGAGCCTGTCCAAATCAGAAAGGATAACGGTGAGCTTTCCGCCGTTAGATTCAAGCTTTTCTTTCAGAGGCTTGTATTTGCGGCTGAATCCGACCCGGTTGTAAAGGCCTGTGAGCATGTCGAACTGATATGTCCTGTCCAGCTGCTCGACTATCTGCTTCTGGTATTGTATTGCAGCGAATCCGCCGATTGATGTACGGAGCGCGGTGACCAAAGTCGGAATCCTTGCGTAGTTTATTATGCCGTAATTTCCGAAATGGAAGCATACATATCCGAACGGAACTCCTGCATAGTCAAGCTCGTTGAAAATCAGCGGGTAGCCGTTTTTGAGATGCACTTCAAGATTTTCTATTATCTTGCTTTTTTCAAACGGCTTCGGCTCGAACGGTTTTTTGCCGTCAGTGTCGTAGAAGAGAATCATGTTGTTGTCGAATGTTTTTTCACCTTTCTTTTTTGTTTTCCCTATTGTGTTCATCCTGCTCACGTAAGATTTGTTTATTACGACCGTAAGGGCATGGAAAGGAAAGTAGGTGAGCGAATTGGATGCATCGTCTATGTTTTCGGCTGTCTGCATTTTTTCAATGACGCGGAAAACTGCTTTTGTGTCTTCTGGAAAATTGAAAAAGCGGTTGCTCAGTTTTGAAAAATAATCCGGCGGTGGAATCGTTTCTTTTACGCATCCGCATGAGGCCGCAATAAAAAGTTCCGGCTTGATCAACGTTTTCTGTGCAATCTTTTTTCCTGCGAGCATTTTTTTTGTAAGAACCGAAAGCTCAATTGCAAGCGTGATATGGTTGCATTTGACCGATGTAATCTGCGGAGTGGAAAAGTAGATTTCATCAAGCCCGTCGAATCCTGTTACGATTATTTTTTCCGCAAGGTCTATGTCGAATTTTTGGATCATTTGTTCCGCGCTGATTGCCATTACGTCGTTCGCACAGATTATCGCTTCCGGTATGTGTCCTGACAAAATTATTTTTTCAACCGCATCATGGGTTGCTTCGGCAATAAAATATCCGTATGTAATCATGCCGTCTTTAAAAGGAATGCCGTTTTCTTTAAGGACTTTCCTGAAGATTTTTTCACGCTCGTCTGAAAATGAATTCCCCGGTATGCCGCCAATGAAAATAACGTCCCTTGCCTTGTGGTGTTCGATTACATGCCGGGTGATTGCCTCGAAGCCGTATTTGAAATCAAATCCGATTGAAGGAACGCCCTCATATTTTCCGTTGACCAAAATGACCGGCTTTCCGTGCTCCCTTGCTTTTTTTATGATCGACTCCGTTATGTACCGGCTTTTGATCTGCTCGTCCATGATGATTATCGCATCAACTATATCGTAGTCAATAAGATTGTATACGGCACATTCGGTGTATTCTATTTTTTCGCTCCAAAAATTGTCGGAGCAGATGTTGTAGACGAATATCGACGTGTCAGTTCCGTTGAGCTGCTTGTTCAGCGTGGTGAGTAAATCGTAGTTGAGCGTGTCGTGTATTCTTGCCGTGCAGAATGCAACGATTTTTCTGTTTGCAATCACGAAAAAAAGAATAGCCGCTTTTTGTTGATTTTTCAATGGGTGAATGCACCCGGAACAAGCATGCGGCATCTTCACTTGAATATTTATCAACGGTTGTATATAATTTATGCATAAATTTACATTTTTTTTTCGAGGGTAACTATGGCAAAAGACAAGGTAATTTTGGCTTATTCCGGCGGTCTTGACACAACTGTCATCATCCCGTGGCTTAAAGAAAATTATGATTATGACGTAATCGCAGTCTGCATTGATTTGGGACAGGGCGACGACTGGGAGGCAATAAAGTCCCGTGCGCTTAAGACAGGGGCGGCTGCATGCTATGTGGTTGACGCACGTGAAGAATATATCACGGACTATGTTTTCCCTGCGGTAAAGGCAAATGCCGTCTACGAGGACGAGTATCTTTTGGGAACTTCAACTGCACGTCCGCTCATCGGAAAGATTCTGGTCGAGTATGCGCGTCAGGAAAAGGCGGTCGCAATCTGCCACGGAGCAACCGGCAAAGGAAACGACCAGGTTCGCTTTGAGCTTGCAATCAAGGCGTTCGCTCCTGATTTGAAGGTGATTGCCGCATGGCGCGACGACAAGTGGAACATGGACAGCCGCGAGTCCGAAATCAAGTATCTTGAGGACAGGGGACTTGAGGTTCCGATGAAGAAGGACCAGTCATACAGCCGCGACGAAAACATCTGGCACTTGAGCCACGAAGGTCTGGAGCTTGAGAAGACAGAAAACGAACCGAACTACCGCCACATGCTCAAAAACACGACCGTTCCTGAGGATGCACCGAACGACGGCGAATATGTGAAGATTGATTTCGTAAAGGGAATCCCGGTTGCAATCAACGACAAAAAGATGGGCGCACTGGAGATGATGAACGAGCTGAACAAAATCGGCGGAAGAAACGGCGTTGGTCTTGTCGATATCTGCGAAAACCGCTGCGTCGGAATGAAGAGCCGTGGAGTCTATGAAACACCGGGCGGATCAATCCTTTACTTCGCTCACAGGATGATGGATCACATCTGCCTTGACCGCGAGACATACCACTACAAGCAGCAGCTTTCAATCAGAATCGGCGAGCTGATTTACGACGGAAAATGGTTCACCACATTGATGGACGCATGTATGGCTTTCGTTGACAAGACTGAAGAAACATGCACCGGATGGGCAAAGGTAAAGGTGTGCAAGGGCGCAATCCGTGGTGCGGGTTCGTCATCAAAGTACAGCCTCTACAACGAGTCCATCGCATCATTCACCACCGGCGAACTTTACAACCACAAGGACGCCCAGGGCTTCATCACACTCTTCGGCCTCCCGCTCAAGGTACGTGCGATGATGGAACAACAGGTCGGGGAAGGTCAAGCAATAATAGAAAGCAAGAGTTTCAAAAAAAGGCCAACCGAGTAAAAGAAAAACAAAAGACAGCACGCGAGTGGCGCAGCGTGCGTCCCCGACCTGTGCGAGCACC
>JAFOTA010000010.1 GCA_017421145.1 Treponema sp. | reverse complement strand
AGAATTTCATCATTTGTAAGAGCTGCCATATTATCTTCTCCATATAAAATATGTTTTTCTGTTGTAGCGGTCAGACAACTGTCTTCCGTTCCCTACATACATGTATCCACAGATAGTTGACAGCATATTCAGACTAACTGTGGTTGATGCCTTTACAGCATCATCAGGCAAATCCGGGAATCAAGTCCTTTTTATGCCTGTTTTTTAAATTTCCATGAGGCCAGATTATGCCTCTGCAGGTGCTGGTGCTGCTTCTGCGGCAGGAGCTTCTGCTGGAGCTGACTCTGCGGCAGGCGTTGCTGATGCAGGACCTTCCTTTTCGAGTTTCTCCACATAAGCCTGCAATGTTGCGGCAAGCTGACGAGCAGGACCGTTGATTGCAGACATGAGCATTGCAATGAGCTGCTTCTTTCCAGGGAGCTTTGAAAGGGCTTCAATCTTTGCCTGATCAAGAACTTCCTTTTCAACGTAAGCACCCTTGACTACGAGTGCCGGAGCATCTTTTGCAAAGTCAAACAAAATCTTTGCAGATTCGTTTGCATCTTCCTTGACCAGAGCGATTGCCGTAGGTCCTGAAAGATAGTCAGCGACGCCTTCAGTTTTCATTTCATCGAAAGCAATCTTTGCGAAGTTGTTCTTGAAAACCTTAAGGCTTGCATTCTTTTCGCGGAGCTTTGTGCGGAGATTTGTAATCTGCTCCACCGTAAGTCCACGATAGTCAACGAAGATGAAATCTTCATATTCACCAAGAATCTTCTTGGCTTCTTCAATTGCCGCTTGCTTAGCAGGCTGAAGCTTTTTTGCACGAACTGCCATTATGCTTCCTCCTTGTAGTCAATCCAGACGCCAGGTCCCATGGTTGAGCTGAGGGAAACTGATCTTACGAATCCGCTCTTTGCATCAGCCGGCTTCTTGCGCTTAAGTTCAGCAAGGAATGTCTGAACGTTTTCTGCCGTATCAGCTTCAGACATAGAAACCTTTCCTACGGCAATGTGGATTACGCCGCCCTTGTCAGCACGGTATTCAGTACGTCCCTTCTTAAGCTCAGCAACTGCACCCACGATATCAGGAGTGACAGTTCCGGTCTTCGGGTTAGGCATAAGTCCCCTGCGTCCGAGAACCATACCAAGACGACCTACATCCTTCATCATGTCAGGCGTAGCAACTGCAACGTCGAAATCTGTCCAGCCGCCCTTTACCTTTTCGATGTATTCAGTAGAACCTGCATAGGTTGCTCCGGCATCCAGAGCTTCCTTTACGCGCTCGTCCTTACAGAATACCAAAACGCGCTTTTCGCCCGTGAACTGGTGCGGGAAAACCAATGTATCGCGCACAGTCTGGTTCTTTTCAAGCTTGAGGGAGATTGAAAGCTCAACCGTCTCATCAAACTTTACATAATGAAGTTCCTTAACGAGCTTGCAAGCTTCGGTAACCTCATATTTTTTTGCAGCATCGTACTTTGACAATGCGTTGCGGTACTGCTTTCCGTGTTTCATTACTGAGCCTCCACTTCTACGCCCATACTGCGTGCTGTACCGGCGATGATTTTCTTTGCAGCCTCAAGGTCATTTGCGTTGAGGTCAGGAAGCTTCTGCTTTGCGATTTCTTCAAGGCTTTTCTGAGAAAGCTTTCCTACCTTGTCGCGCAGAGGATTACCGGCACCCTTCTGGATACCGACAGCCTTTTTGATAAGAACTGCTGCTGGAGGAGTTTTGAGAATGAAAGTGAAAGATTTGTCCTGATAGACAGTAATGACAACAGGGATTATGAGTCCCTTTTCCATTGTCTTGGTGCGGTCATTGAATTCCTGCACGAACTTTGGTGCGGAAACTCCATGAGGTCCAAGAGCCGGTCCAATTGGTGGAGCTGGTGTCGCAGCGCCGGCAGGGCACTGTAACTTGATGACAGCTGTTACCTTTTTTGTGGCCATAATGTATCTCCTTACATTGGTGTGGATAAAAGCAAAAAACTTTTTTCCTAACGAAGCGCCTATGTCCAACGGACTTACGCCTCTCCCAAATAAAGCAAAGGCTTGGTATTAGCCAATCCTATAACTTTCAAAAATCAAACGAGCCACCCCGCAAAGGAATGGCCGTGAAAAATCATATTTTTGCAACGCTGGTGCAGTCAACTTCAACCGGAGTCATGCGGCCGAAAACTTCAACGCCGACCTTAAGCTTCGTGAGATCATTGCTGATTTCCTCAACCGTACCGTCGCACGTTGCAAACGGACCTTCAGTAATCTTGACGCGGTCTCCGATTTCAAACGTCTGCTTTGATTTCGTCTTCTTTTCACCCTTGAGCTCACCGGTAAGCTGAAAAACCCTTTTCGCCTCTTCGGTGCTGATCGGTCTCGGACGTTCAGTAGGTGAAGTGCCTACAAATCCGTTTACGCCCTGGATTCTTCTGATGGCATTGCAGGTTGATTTCCAGCCAAGCTCAGGCAGATCCATTTCGACCATAACATAGCCGGGAAGTATCTTGTTTTTTCTTTCGCGGATCTTATTGTTTTTGGTTTCCTCAAGCACAGTCTCCACAGGAACTTTTACTTCGGTAAGGACGTTTGAATCCAACTCACCGTTGGCAAGAAGACGCTTAAGCGTACTTTCGATTTTCTGTTCATATCCAGTAAAAACCTGAACGATATACCAACTCTTTGCCATGAAAACTACCCTTCAACCTACGCTAAGAAAAGAAACCAACACCTAAATCAGCTTGCCAGGAACTTTCCTGTAAACACATAGCTGTATCCGCCTGCAAACAGGAAATCCAACGCACCCAACACCGCCGCAAGAACGACGATTGAAATTACCACAACTTTTACAGAGGATAAAACTTCTCCCATTGAAGGCCAGGAAACCTTTTTAAGCTCGGCAACACATTCTTTGCAAAACCGGAAAATCTTTTTCATAATTATCCTCTTCGATTCATTGCTTAGGATTTACGCACGCAAACGCACGCTAATGCTCTTCTACCAAACTAAACGGATAAAGCATAAGGAAACCCCTAAAAGCCAAAGCCTTTAAAGATTCCTAAAAAAAAACAGGCCAGGCAGGACTCGAACCCGCGACAACCGGTTTTGGAGACCGGGACTCTACCAGCTGAGCTACTGACCTATATCCGGTTCAAAAACGAGCCGGAAATTCCGGATGACCGGAAATTATAAACTGATTATTTTACCTTAGTCTCTTTGTGCAAAGTAGACTTGTGACAGAACGGGCAATACTTATTCTTTTCAAGCTTGCCTGTAATGTTCTTACGGTTCTTATAAGTCGTATAATTTTTTCTCTTGCAATCTCCACACTGCAAAGCGATAATCTCAACCGCAGACTTTTTCTTGCTTGCCATGACCTGCTCCTATCAAAATAATAGCTTCTAACGTTTAATCCAAAGCTGAAAGCTCCCGAGCGGAATCGGACCGCTGACCTCATCGTTACCAACGATGTGCTCTACCGACTGAGCTACAAGAGCGTAACTTTCTGCCCGTGCAAAATCACGAAGCGTTTACAGAGTTTACAAAAACGATTGAAACATGTCAAGAGCAAAACATTTAAAAGACGGATATTTTTCAAATCATTCCTGAAAATAAACAAGGGACCCGAACAGTAACACCGCCCGGATCCCTTGCCGTCCGTTTATCACGGACATCGGAGAGAGTTTATCAGCTTATTTACAAGCTAACTTATTTATACACCCTGCATGAAAATTTATCAAGTATTATTTTATTTTTTTTCAAATTTATTTCAAGGATTTTTTTTGCGGCGAACTTCATAAATTTTCCTTGAACCCTTATAAAAAGCGTGATATATTTTATAAAGAAAAGTTAAAAATCTCTAAAATCTTTATTTTTACAATGAAACACCGGGATTTTCTGGATCCAGAACTTCCTGCATTAAAAAACGTTCGTTGCCGGCCATCATCTACGTACATGGGACGCAGGCTGGCTTTTATT
>JAFOTA010000080.1 GCA_017421145.1 Treponema sp. | reverse complement strand
TTTTCTCTGCAATGCGCGAAAGATTTTCCGGCCCGGCAACGTTTGCTTTTTCCGCTGCCCTTGGTTCCGATTCAGCCTTGTCGACTGAAGTGTATGCCGCACAGTTTATGATTGCCGAAATATTTTTATCGTACGAAAAAGATTCCGCTTTCTCAAAATCGCTTATATCAAGCCCGCTTCCCGTTCCTATAAAATCTTTTTTCCCGCGCAAAAGACCCCTGCATATTTCTGCACCAAGCATCCCGCTGCAACCGGTCACCCAAATCATCCGATCCACTTTCCGTTGATGTCAAAATATTTTTTGTCAATGTCAAAGCATGGAAGAGCCGTGTCTTTTTCGCTTATGACAAGTTCCTTTTTTCCTTGCCCGGATTTCCAGTCAATCGAAAGCGTACTGTCGTTCCAGATGATGCCGCCTTCACCTTCTTTGTCATAAAAATCAGTGCACTTATAGGAAAAAATTGCGGTGCCGGAAAGGACATAAAATCCATGTGCAAATCCTTCTGGAATATAAAGCTGATTTTGTTTTTCGCCGTCAAGGATGATCCCGTGATATTTTCCGAATGTCGGGGAACCGTTCCGTAAGTCAAGTGCAACATCGAATATGCATCCTGCCGCGGCACGCACAAGTTTTCCCTGCGGATGTCTTGTCTGAAAATGAAGCCCCCGTAGAACGCCTTTTACAGAAACCGACTGATTGTCCTGCACGAATTTCATTTTCAGCCCTGCATCAAAAAATTCCCTTTCGCTGTAAACCTCAAAAAAAGCTCCGCGTGCATCCCCTGATTTTTTGCATTGTATTTCATAAAGACCGGGGAACTCTTTTCCGTCGTCCGTCATGCATTTTTTGAATTCAAACATTTTTTTCATCCTTTTTTGCAATGTAACGCATGTATTCACCGGATTTTTTGATCGGATACAATCTGATGCCGGCAAGAATTATTCCTTTCAAAATCTTACCCCTGCCGGCAATATATCATTAATCAGGATTGTTTTCTATAGAGAACACCATCGTGCAGAGCGGAGGAATTGTTATTGGGCTGCCGCCGTTTTTCGCTGATTTTTTTGTCTGGAAGAGAGGCGTGTATGATGCGTTTCCGGGGAGTTCCAGAACCGTGTTTTCTGCGCTTACGTTATGGACTACAAGGACTTCATCATTTCCGTTTTTCATTTTCCATGATGAAAGCGATGAATTTCCTGTGTCGAATGCAGAAAGTTTTCCGTTGAATGCCGGGCATCCGTTTCTGAAATTTATCAGCTCTTTGTAATAGTTCAAAAGCGAAGACTTGTCTTTTTCCTGCGTCCTTATGCTTTTTGTGTTAGTGTTGTATATGCAGTCGGCGTCGCTTGCCCATGAAGTCTGTGCCTTGTCCTTTTCTCCCCACAATAGCGGCGTGCGTTTCGTTTCGTCTTTGGTTCCGCTCATCATCCCGATTTCTTCTCCGTAGTATACGAATGGTATTCCCTGCGTAAGTATGTACATTCCGGCGGCGACTTTCAGCTCTTCTACATTGCCTTTAAGGTTTCCTGCAATGCGTGCCTGGTCGTGGTTTGACAAAAACGGTGCGTCGATGAAATTTTTATTGTATCTTGAATATGCTTCGTAATCATTTTCAAGGACGTGAGCGAAGTTGTTTGCCCCGGCTGATTTTTCCCTGATGTTTCCTAGTATGTATGTGTCGCCCATGTCAAAATGGAAGACTGAGTTAAGGCCTCCGAGTGCAGCAGCCCTTATGCTCGTGTTTTCCCAGACTTCGCCTACGCAATAATTCTCAGGATTTATTTCATCGAGATAATCGGATATTTCTTTCCAGAAAGCCTGGCTTGAAGACGTTGAATCCGTAAAATCAGAAGGCATTTTTATTTTGTCGTATATGTGTCCTGCCGCATCGAACCTGAATCCTGAAACGCCTTTTTCTGTCCAGAATCTGAGCACGTTCTTAAGCTCTAGGCGGAGTTCAGGGCAGTCCAGGTTGAAATCTGGCATTCCGTCGTAGAATTCCCCTGCATACCATCCGTTTCCTGATTTGTTCCAGAGATTGTGTCCCCAGATTTTTTGATTCACGTTGTATTTTGAAGAATCATCCGTATATTCGTTCGCCGGGTTTTCTGAAATCCAGTGATACCATTTTCTGTGCGGATCGTCAGGATTTTTTGACGCTTTGAACCATGGGTTGTTTGATGACGAATGGTTGAAGGTTATGTCGAGCATGACTGCAATCCCGCGTGACTTGCATTCGGAAACAAGAGCCTCAAAATCCTGCATGGTTCCGTAGTCCGGGTTGACCGCATAATAATCATCGACGTCGTATCCGTGATATGAGCCTGAAGGGTAGATAGGAAGAAGCCAGATGCCTGAAATGCCGAGGTCTTCCAGATAATCGAGCTTTGACCTGATTCCGTTGAAATCTCCCGTGCCGTTACCATCGCTGTCTGCAAACGAACGGACGAAAAGGCTGTAATAGACTCCCTGCCGTGGATTAAGGGCGTGAGTTTTTTTTGATGATGCCGTTTTTGTTTTTCCGCAGCCTGCAAACAAAAGTGCGGAAGCCAATAAAATCAGAATGATTTTTCCTGAAGCTTTTATTTTTCTCATGTGCTTTTCCTTGTGTGGGTTCATGTGGATTCAATTGAAAAGAAAAACCCCGGATTACAATTTGTGGTTGTGTAATCCGGGGTTGCAATTTAAAGTGACGGTTACTCTTTGCCGCCCGTTCCAGCAAGTGACTGGAGAAGGAATTTCTGACCAAGTATGAAAAGGATCGTGAACGGAACTGCTACGAGAAGCGCTCCTGCTGCAAACATCGTGAAGTGGTCTGCCGCACGTCCGTTTATCATTTCGAACAATCCGACTGCAAGTGTCTTTTTGTTGTCGGTACGGAGAACAAGGCGCGGGAAGATGAAGTCCATCCAAGGTCCCGTAAAGCTTGTGAGCGCAAGGAAAATAATCTGCGGTCTTGCTGCCGGAATTACCACCTTTATGAAAGCTCCGAAAGGCGTTGCTCCGTCTATGTACGCTGCTTCGGCAATGTCGCGCGGAACGGTGTCAAAGTATCCTTTCATGAGCCACGAGTTGAACGGTATGCTTCCTGTCGCATATACGAGGACAAGACCCCACAGGGTGTTCAGTGCGTTGAGCTTCCAGAGGATTACATAAGTAGCAATCATTCCGATGAAGCTTGGGAACATCTGAAGGATGATCATGGAAGCCATGACCGGCTTTTTGAACGGGAACATGAAGCGGCTGAAAATATAACCGCAGAGGCTGCACACCACGACCGTTATGATTGTGTTTGCAGTTGCTATGATCAGCGTGTTCATGTACCAGTGGAAGTAGTTCGTCTTTGTGAACAGGTTTATGTACTGGACGAACGAAAGCTTGTGGTTGAACGGAACGATGCTTGTAGAGGCCAGCGAGTTTGATTCAGAGAATGACGCGCTGACGGTGAAAGCAAGCGGGTAGAGCACGAGAAGAACCTGAATGACCAGAATGATCGTGAGGATTGCAAGCGTTACCGCCGCTGTGGTTGATCTGCTGTGGTTTAATTCTTTCATTATAATTCACCATCCTTGAATGCTTTTGTATGAGTGAAGTTGTACAAAGCAAACGGCACCAACACGGCGAAAACCAGTATTGAAAGGACTGATGCCAGCTGATACTGGTTCGGCGTGTTCATAGTGAGCTTGTAAATCCATGAAATGAGGATGTCCGTTGATCCTGCCTGTGTGGAAATCGTAAGGTTTTCAGATCCGAGCATCAGGTTCGGTAGTCCGCTTGTAAGGAAGAATACTGCACCGAAGTTGTTTATGTTTCCTGCGAACTGCATGATGAGCGTAGGCTTGAGCTGGTACATGACGAGGGGAAGCGTTATGTGGCGGAACTGCTGCCATCTTGTCGCTCCGTCTATCTGCGCCGCTTCGTACTGTGCCTGAGGAATTGCTGTCATGGAACTTGTGGTGAGGATCATGCTGTACGGGAATCCGATCCAGATGTTCACGAGAACGAGGGTGAGCTTTGCAAGCGTCGGGTTTGAAAGCCACGGAATGTTCTGTGTGATCAGCTGGAGCTGCTGGAGGGTTCTGTTTATAGGTCCGAATGTTCCGTTCAGAAGGTTTGCCCATACGAAAAGCGAAAGCATCTGCGGAATTGCATAAGGAAGTATGAAAATCGTCCTGTAGAATTTCGGGAACTTGATTCTTTTGTCGCGGAGGATGACCGCAAAGAGGAATCCCACGAAGAAGCATGTGAACGTTGAAAGGAAAGCCCAGAGGAGAGTCCAGACGGCGACCCTTACGAATGCCTTAGGCCAGTTACCTCCGATGTTTTCTGCGAACATTGTCTTGAAGTTTTCTATTCCAACCCAGTCTACCAGATTCTTAGGCGGTATGTGATCCGGTGAAGAATAGTTCGTGAATGCAATCAGTGCGGAGAAGAGAAGCGGAATCAGCGTGAAGATTGCAATCATGAGGAGTGCCGGAGTGATTCCTATGACTGGGAATGATTGCGTTGCAAGTGTGTTGCGGATTTCTCTCGTCGTAGGATATTTTCCGCGGTTTACGATTGCCGCAGCATCTTTTTTTGCAGCTTTGATCTGGGCAATATAAACGATAATGAAAATCGCAAGGATTATGAGGGTGAAGATTCCCTCAATCATCATAAAAATCGAGTGGTCAAGTTCGGTGATCGGAGTGCCCGCCGGTTTCGGTGAGCCTAAAGTGAACAAGCCCGAAATTGCTTTTGGAATCGTGCAGTTGATTACAGGAGTGCAGGCGAGCAATATGACGGTTTCGAATGCCATCATAAAAATTCCCCTTACATACTGCTTTAAAAACAAAACGTGACCCAGCCCCATGAAGCAGCAGGATGCAATCTTTGTTTTCTGCACTAGATTTTCAGGTATAGTTTTTGTCTTTTGACTGTCCATTAGGAACCTCTTTGTGCCTGGTTAAAAAGAAAGGGCCATTGTAAGTACATGCATGCTTAACAATGACCCTCCGTCTGCTTATGATTTATTTTGCTGCGTCCATTGCGGCTGCTGCTGCGTCCAGATCCTGAACTACATCGTCACCGTCCCAAATTCCACCGTATGCACTGCCCATTGCTGACCAGTATGTTCCCATCTGTGAGATTGTCGGCATCGGGAATGCATATGCTGCCTGCTCAAGGATTCCGTTTGAAAGCGGGTCTGTGATCTTGATGTCGTTTCTTGGCGGAATCTGATTTGTAAGCTCAAATCTCTTTTCGAGGCATTCCTTTGACATAAGGAACTGTGCGAAGTCTTCAGCTTCTTTCTGGTGCTTCGTGTATGCGCTTACGAATGCGATGCGGACACCTGAGAATGATGTTGCCGGTTTTCCGTTGCCGAATCCAGGAAGGGTCGTGATTCCGTAGTTCTTTACGACCGTGTTGAAGTCTGAAATCTTCCAAGGTCCTGTGATTACGAGAGGAGCGGTTCCTTCTACGAATGCAGAGTTGCAGAAGTCATCCGTAAGGTCTGCTGACGGAACGTCGAGAATCTTGCTTCTCAGGCTCTGGAAATACTGGAGTCCCTTGACCGTTTCAGGAGCGTTGATTCCGTGCTTTGTCTTGTCGTCGCCGTTAGGTCCGAAAAGTGAAGTTCCGTATGCTGACATGAACATGTATGAGTAGTATGCGTTTCCTACGTTCCATACAAGCGCGTACTTGTTCTGTGACTTGTCGTTCCATGTCTTTGCGAACTCGATCACTTCGTCCCATGTCTTCGGCGGGTTCTGGATGATGTCCTTGTTGTAGAAGAGGGCATAGGTTTCGATAGCGAGAGGATATCCGTAGAGCTTTCCTTCGTATGTACCAGCGACCCTTGAAGCGTCAACGAAGTTGTTGATGAAAGAAGTGTCAGATACAGGGAGAACGTGTCCGCCTGCAACCAATGCTCCTACATGGTCGTGAGGGGCAACGAAGATATCCGCACCCACTCCGGCAGGTCCGTCAAGCTCAATCTTTGCACGTGCATCCGGTGAAGCGACAGGCTCATATACGATGTCAATGTTAGAATGAGTCTTCTTGTACTCTCCGGCAGCCCACTCCATGAACTCGCGCTCAGGACCATCTGATTCCCACATCTTGAGGGTGACTTTCTTTTCTTCCCCGCAGGAATTGAACAAGATAACTGAAAGACATGCAATAGCAGCCATTACACCAACTGATTTTTTCATAGTACCTCCAAAACATTTCAAACCTGCCGCCGGTGTTTTTCCGGCAGATTTCTATGTTTTCTATTTTATGATTTCATTTTTGACCATAAAAACAAATTTGTCAAAAAAAAATTTACGTAATTACTTTTGTCTTGTTTTTAGTGAATAATTTTTCATGTAAAAACCTCTAAAAATATGAGTTTTTAGGGGTTTTGATTGAAATAAACTTAAAAAAAGAGTGAGGAAACCTTGATTTTACGGCATTTATCAGGGTTTTCCCACCCGGCTTTTTTCAGCTGATTCCGAAGATTGCAACTCCGCCTTTCCTGAGAATTTTTTTCGATCCTTCAGCGGAAATTTCGAGAAGATTTTCAAAAAGCAGGTCTTTTTTTGCGGCAAGAGATGAAATGTCGCAGTCATCATCGCTGAAATTCGAAATCAGAAGGATTTTTCCCTTTCCGTCCGGAGCCGTTTTTTCAATGCACAGGACCCTGGAATCAGAAATGCCTGAGGCATCGGAGTGCAGAAATCTCACGTCATAGCTTCCGAGCGCGGGATTGTTTTTCCTAAGCGAAACGAGCTTTTTCACCGCATCGATGTCACATGCATACTTTCCGCTTTCAATGCCGTCCCAAGGCATGCATCTCCTGCAGTCAGGATCTTTTCCGCCTTCAAGGAAAACTTCGGTTCCGTAATAAAGACATGGGCTTCCGGGCATGGCGAACATCACAGAAAGCATCTGCACTGCTTTTTCCCTGCTTCCGGCCTTGGTCACGAGGCGCATCGTGTCATGGCTGTCCATCAGGTTGAACATCACTTTTTCGGTCTGTATGAAATAATCAGTAAGGCATCGGTTTACGTCCTGCTCAAAATCCCTTGTATCCTCATCTTTTCCGAGTGCGAATTTGTAGATTGCATTCTGAAGCGGATAGTTCATTATTGCATCGAATTCGTTCCCGCGGAGCCAAGGCGTTGAGTTGTGCCATATCTCGCCGATTATGTAGAAATCGCTTTTGAGCCCCCTCATCCTTTCCTGAAGCTCCCTGCAGAAATCATGGCAGACTTCGTTCGCAACGTCCAGGCGCAGTGCATCGATTCCGTATTCAGTGACCCAGTATTCGCATGCATCGATCAGATATTTCCTGACTTCAGGATTGTTCGTGTTGAACTTGGGCATGTAGTCGCAGTAGGCAAAGGCATAGAAATTCGCTTCGCTTGCATTCAGGCCCGGCTTACCGTCGAAATTCCAGTCGTTCACCATATACCATGAGGCGTATTTTGATTTTTCACGGTTTTTAAGAACGTCCTGCCATGCGAAAAACTCCCATCCTGAATGATTGAAAACGCCGTCGAGCATTATCCTGATTCCGTGCTTGTGGGCTTCCTTCACCAGGTTTTTCATGTCTTCCCTGGTTCCGAATTCCGGGTCAATGTCAAAGTAATCGGTTGTGTCGTATTTGTGCTGGGTCGTCGAGCAGTTCACCGGATTCAGGTAGATTCCAGTAATGCCGAGATCTTCGAGATAACCGAGCTTTTCTGTGATGCCGTTCAGGTTTCCTCCGAATTTCATGGAGTTGTTCACTTCATCGTCCGCACCCGCCCAAGGCTGGATCTGCTTTTTGAAATCTTCGCTCTCATGATTGCTTTTTCCCCTGCAGAACCTTGAAGGAAAAATCTGGTACCAGACCGTGTTTTCTGCCCACTCAGGCGGATTTGAAATGTCGTTCCTGTTCATCCAAGGAAAAATGAAAGGGTAGTACGAATCCATGTCTGCAAGGAATTCCTTTTCGGAAACAAGGCCGCTTTCCCCGAAAATATATGACTCGTCCCCCTGCTGGATCTTGAAAAGATATTTGCATCTCTTGAACTTCGGCTGCAGCGTGATCGACCACCACAAGTGATTCTGAAGCTCCTTTTTCCCTGTGACTTCCACCGTGGTGAACTGCCAGTGGTAATTGCTCGCGTCGTTTTCCTTGCCCCAGTCGAACGGATCGCCCCAGAGGATGAAAACCTTTTCGACTTCTTTCCCTGTCTTCAGATTGACGATGAGATTCGTTTCATCAAGCGGATAGCAGAAATTGTCGAATGCGCGGTGCTCTATTGCGGACAGATTTATCATAAGATACTCCATTTTTTTCGTGCGTTTTTGTTTCCCGCCGGAAAATTTCAGCCCCGGATTGCGGACCGGCCGGGCAAATCTGCATGCAGAAAACATTCAGAATATTGCCCTGCAAGCACAAGAATAATGTTGATTTATTCAAAAATGAAGTGTTATAATTATCTAAAAATGTAATAAAAGTTACAATTTGCATTTTTTTTACGCTCAATAAAATACTTTGGGGGACAAGGCATGATAAATTCCAAAAAGCAGGAATCAAGGCCCAGGGGGTCTGTTTCTTTCCCGATGGAATATTACAAGATAGACACTACGGAAGAAAACTATGACCTTCCCTATCACTGGCATACGGAATTCGAGTTCATACATATACTGCACGGAGAATACACGCTGTTCGCCGGAATCAAGGAATACGTCCTTAAACCGGGGGATTTTTTCCTCATGTCAAGCGGGGTCCTCCATGGTGACGGAGAAGGATTCGAAGAAAAATGCATATATGAATCGCTCGTGTTTGACCCGAACATAATGCGCATAAACAACTACCTGACGGAACCGTTCCTTGACAAGCTGATAGACGGAGAATATTTTTTCCTGATAAAATTCGATGAAAAGAACGAAGGACTCTACAAGCCCGTGACGGACCTGTTCAAATCGGTGAAAATCAAAAGCCCGGGATACGCATATCACACCGTAGCGCACCTGTTCCAGCTTATGGCACGCATATCCGTGGACAACCTGTATGAAAGAAACGAACACTACATGAAGGAAGGCGGCAAGCTGATTTGGCTCAAATGCGTCATGAACCTCATAAAACAGCAGTATGCGACCCAGATAACCCTTGACCGCATGGCAGACAGCGCAGGATTCTCCCCGAAATACTTCTGCCGCATATTCCATGAAGTGACCCATTACACGCCCATGGACTACCTGAACCAGTACCGGATAAACCGCGCCGCCGAAATGCTCCTCCGTACCGACGATTCCATAGAAGAAATAGCGTACAACTGCGGAATCAACGACATAAGCTACTTCATAAAGCTGTTCAAGCGCTACAAAAACATAACCCCCCTGAAATACCGCACCGCCGGGAACCAAAAGATAGACGTCCCGCTGCA
Source organism: Treponema sp. (assembly GCA_017421145.1). Next base: position 832 of record JAFOTA010000080.1, on the reverse strand, counting down.
GACGGGAAACAGGGAGGAGTGAAGGGAATGATGAGGGAGGTCTGTTAAATAGATGCGCCGTCCAAAAACATTTTGAGCGATTCCTGCCATTGAGGGAGCTTTATCTCAAGTGCCTTCTGGATCTTGATCTTGCTCAGCACGCTGTATGCAGGTCGCTTTGCTTTTGTCGGGTATTCGGACGTGGTGCACGGGTTTATGGAACATCTGCCTACGTTTGGGGCAATCTCCTTTTCTACGGCCTGCTTCTGTATTTCCTTTGTGAATTCATACCATGTGGTTTCTCCCTCATCGGTGACATGGTAGATTCCAAATGGCAGGCTGCCGTTGGTCAACGCGGATTGTATGATACCCACGATCACCCGAGCCAAGGTTCCGCAGAATGTCGGCGTTCCCCTCTGATCGGAAACTACACGCACGCTGTCATGGGAATCCATAGCCCTGAGCATTGTGTATACGAAGTTTTTTCCTGCCCACCCATAGAGCCACGCCGTCCGCAGAATGTAGAATGAGTCGGTTTCTTCCTGAACCAACCGCTCTCCTTCTGCCTTTGTCCTGACGTAGACTCCGATAGGTGAGACCTTGTCTTCTTCCGTATATGGAACTGTGTTTGTCCCGTCAAAAACATAGTCTGTGGAAATGTGAATCATCACAGCACCTAGTTTTTTTTGCCAGCCGCGCTATGTTTCTTGGACCTTCCGAGTTGATCCTGGCGGCCTTCTCCTCATCGTCCTCGGCTTTGTCAACCACAGTGTATGCCGCACAGTTTAGTATGAAGCTGATCTTGTCCTCTGCCTGATTTTTCTGCGCGAATGACTCCATGGCATTGTAATCC